>NZ_JBAPKY010000012.1:0-96174 GCF_037083785.1 Roseovarius sp. D22-M7 | reverse complement strand
ATTTGGTGGCCGCTCGCCTGTGGGCTTTGCCACCTCCGGGGTGGGTCATTTTTGGATGATCACACCGGGTCAGTTTTGAATGCACATTGACAGCCGAGACAGGCGCGGCGGCGTTGTTTTCGGCATCGGCGGTGATCGACGCGGCGGGCACTATGGGCGATCTGATGGGTAGCGTTGCGGGCATCGCGATGCATTCGGATGTTTACCGCAAGGCGCTGAAGGATGATCTGATCGAGACAATCCCCGACAGTCAGGGCGGCAATTTCCAGACCTTCCGGGGCATGGCGGTTGTCGTTGACGATCTTCTGCCGGTGGATACGGGCAACTACACGTCCGTTCTGTTTACGCCGGGGGCCGTGGGCTGGGGCATCTCTGCGCCGCGCGTGGCCGAAGGAACGGAGATCGAGAACAAGCCGGGGGCTGGCAATGGCGGCGGGCAGCAAATCCTGCACAGCCGCGTCAATCTCGCGGTGCATCCGTCCGGGTTCCAGTGGAACGAGGGCAGCGTTGCGGCGGAGAGCCCGACGATTGCCGAACTGGCCTTGGCCGCGAACTGGAATCGGGTTGTCGAGCGCAAGGCGGCTGGCGTGGCCTTCCTTGTCGCGAAACTCGCATGATGATGTGCAGCGACATGGAACTGGATTGCAAGATCGTTGACGTGTCGCTGCATTCCCCGCCGGTGGTGACGAAAGCAGGCTTTCGGATCACGGCGGGGTTCACCTTCCTGCGCTGGCCGTTGCGTATATGCGGCTGCAAGCTGGTCTGCGCACCGGATGACACATGGCTGATCTGGACGCCTGACCCGGCGGTGAAATTCAGCCGTGCGGGTGAACATGCCGCCTTGCCGGTGGTGCTGGACGCTATCGACGACGCCAAGGCGCGGTTGCGCAGTTGATAATAATCGCGGCTAGCTTGATGTGTCGTTGGGAACGGCAACCGAGACGAAGCTTGATTGCCTTCTAATTTTATCTCGCATTGCCGACATGTCTACTTTAACTCGACATTTACTAGGTATTCCATCTCGAATTCTGACAGCAAAAGCGAGCTCGAAATCGTCCCCGGGTTGCAAGTCTTTCCCAATTTCTCGCTCGCTTTTGAAGCGCCTAGGTGCTTTTATAACTGTACCCTTAGACGGGTCGTAGCCGTCCTCAGACGCGAGTTGGACCTCACCGGGCAAGCAAGATACTGCATCGATGCGGACCACATACTGCGAATTGTTGCGCGCTCGCAGGCTCAGGGTAATCCCTTCAGGCCCTCTGCCCGCGCATGTTGCCCAGACTTGCGCAAACGTTGGCGGCGCAGCCCTACGCCATGCTGCGATAGATACGGCAAGAGATAAGGCTGCGATCACTACGCTCAGCCAGCCAGGCAGCGACGAAATAAGCGCTAGGGCAGTGTCAGACTCCTTTAGTATCGAATCTACACCCAAGCGCAAAGCTCCCTCGTGATCGTTACCCGAAACGTTACCCCGGAGCGTTCATTGGCATGATATCTTGGCAACTTGAGGGCTAAGTCATTGTTTTTATGGTACCGCCTCCCTGGCTTGAACAGGGGACCTCTGGATCCACAATCCAGCGCTCTGACCAACTGAGCTAAGGCGGCACTCGGCGGCGATGTACCGATCCCGCCGCGCGAATGCAAGCGCCTTGATCCCGCGCGCGCCGGTTTTCTCGGGCGACGCGGCGCTTGCCAAGCCCGCGTCCACCGGCTACCCCGCTCTCGCTGTCACGGAGGGCGCAATGGGCATCAACACCGAAAAAGATATCGAGGCCAACCTGCAGATCGGGCCGACCGACCAGGGCATGGTGCGGCTTTTCGTCGAGGCGCAGGGCACCGAGATCCCGATGGATTTCACCCCCGAAGAGGCGCGCGACATCGCCGCCGAGATCGAGGCGGCCGCCCGCGCGGCCTCGGCCCGCAAACCCTGAGACCGGCCGCGGCCCGCCCGTTCGCTATGCGCTGACCCGCCGCGACGCGGCACCTTTCCATTTCGCGCGGGCGAGATACGTCCCCGCTGGGAAAAGGACAGGCGCATGCTGCTCGAGATCACCAACCTCGCGAAATCCTTTGCCGGGCCGGAAGGCCCGATCGAGGTGCTGCGCGGCATCGACCTGTCGCTCGGGGCCGGGCGGACGCTGGCGCTGACCGGAGAATCCGGGTCCGGCAAAAGCACGCTGCTGCATCTCGTCGGCGGGCTCGACCGCGCCGATGGCGGGCGCATCGTCATCGACGGGTCCGAGATCACCGGCCTCGACGATGCCGGGCGCGCGGCCCTTAGACGGAACACGGTCAGCATCGTCTTCCAGCAGTTCAACCTGATCCCGTCGCTCGACGTGGGCGCCAATATCGCCTTCCAGGCGCGGCTTGCGGGCAATCACGACCCCGAGCGCGCCCATGCCCTCGCCAACGCCCTCGGGCTGACCGACCAGCTTGCCAAGTACCCCGAGGATCTCTCGGGCGGCCAGCAACAGCGCGTGGCGATTGCCCGCACGCTGGCCGCCAAGCCGCGGCTGGTGCTCGCCGACGAGCCGACCGGCAATCTCGACGAGGCGACGGCGGCCGCGGTGCTCGACCAGATGCTGGCACTGGTGTCCGAGACCGGCGCGGCGCTGATGATGGCCACGCATTCGCCCAATCTCGCCGACCGCCTCGACGCGCGCGTGCATCTCAGCCTCGGGCGGCTGGCATGAACCGCGCGGGGCTGGCCGCGCTCTGGTCGTTCTGGCGCCGCAACCCGCTCCAGCTTTTCACGCTGGTGGCGGGGCTGGCGCTGGCCACAGCACTCTGGTCCGGGGTGCAGGCCCTCAACGCCGAGGCCCGCGCCAGCTACGACGCGGCGGCCTCGGTGATGGGCGAAGGGCGCTACGACCAGATCGTGCCGCGCGCCGGCGACACCATCGCGCAGGACACCTATCTCGCGCTGCGCCGCGCCGGCTGGCAGGTCGGGCCGGTGCTCGAGGACAGCCTGACGGCTGGCGAGACGCGGCTGCGCATCGTCGGGCTCGACCCGCTGACGGCGCCGGCGGGTCTTGGCCCGGTCTCCCAGGCCGGCGACACGCCGTTGCAGACGGTTCTGGCCGAGGGCGTGCTCTTCGCGCATCCCGGCGTGGCCGAGGCGCTACGCGACGCGACGTCGCAACGCATCGTCGCCGATGCCGCCCTGCCGCCCGACACCGCGATCACCGATATCGGCATCGCACAGCGCGTGCTCGACCGCCCCGGAGAGATCAGCCGGCTGATCGTCGCCGAGCGTCAGCCGATGGGGCGCCCCGCGCTCGACCGGATCGCGCCCGACCTCGTGCTGCAGCCCTCGCGGCAAAGCGCCGATATCGCGCAGCTGACCGACAGTTTCCACCTCAACCTCACCGCCTTCGGGCTGCTCAGCTTCGCGGTGGGGATCTTCATCGTCCACGGCGCGATCGGGCTCGCCTTCGAGCAGCGCCGCGGCATGGTCCGCACGCTGCGCACGCTGGGGATGCCGCTGCGGCGGCTTGTCCTGCTGATGGGGCTGGAATTGCTGATCCTGTCGCTCGTCGCGGGCGGCATCGGGGTGGTTCTGGGCTATCTTCTGGCCGCCAGCCTGCTACCGGATGTCGCCGCCACGCTCGAAGGGCTTTACGGCGCGCAGATTTCCGGCGCGCTGTCGCTCGAGCCCGTCTGGTGGCTGTCGGGGCTGGCCATCGCGATCCTCGGCACGGCGCTCGCCGCAACCGGCGCGCTGTGGCGGATCGCGCGGATGCCGGTGCTGGCCAGCGGCAAGGCGCGGGCCTGGGCCGTCGCCTCGACACGGGCGCGCGGGCTTCAGGCGGCGGCGGTGGCCCTGCTGCTGACCGCGTCGCTCGCGCTGGTCACGGTGGGCCCCGCGCTGGGCGACGGGCTGATCGCGGGGTTCGCGGGGCTCGCCTGCCTGCTTCTGGGCGCCGCGCTCGCGCTGCCGCTCCTGCTCGACGCGATGCTGGCACTTGCGCAGCACCGCGCGCGCGGCGTCCTGTGGCAATGGTTCTGGGCCGACACGCGCCAGCAGTTGCCCGGCCTGCGGCTGGCGCTGATGGCGCTGCTGCTGGCGATGGCGGCCAATGTCGGCGTCTCGACCATGGTCTCCAGCTTTCGGCTGACCTTTATCGGCTTTCTCGACCAGCGCCTCACGGCCGAGCTTTACGTCGGCGTCGACACCGCGGAACGCGCCGCGGCGCTGCAGGATTTCGCCGCCCCCCGCGCGCGCACCATCCTGCCGCTTCTGTCCGTGGACACGCGGCTCGCCGATCAGCCGACGGAACTTTACGGCGCGCGCGTCGGGCCAAGCTATGCCGATAACTGGTCCTTCATCGCGGATGACGCGGGCACCAACGGCCGCGTCTGGGACCGCGTCGAACAAGGCCGCGCGGTGATCATCAACGAGCAACTGGCCCGCGGTGCCGATCTCTGGCCCGGCGACGATCTGGCGATCACCCCCGATGTCACGCTGCCCATCGCGGGCGTCGCCGGCGATTACGGCAACCCCAAGGGACAGGCGGTGATCGGCGAGGCGCTGTTCCGCGATCTTTTCCCGGACATCCGCGCGACGCGCTTCGGCCTGCGCACCGACGATCCCGGCGACTTGCGCGACGCGCTGATCGAGGATTTCGGCCTCGATCCCGGCCAGATCACCGACCAGGCGGCGCTCAAACGCTTCTCGCTGGACGTGTTCGAGCGGACCTTCACGGTGACGGGCGCACTCAACATACTGACGCTGGCCGTGGCCGGTTTCGCCATATTGATGAGCCTTCTGACGCTGGCCGGCATGCGCGTGCCGCAGCTGGCCCCCGCCTGGGCGCTCGGCGTCACGCGGCGCGCTCTGGGGCGGCTGGAGTTGCTGCGCGCAGTGATCCTTGCCGCGCTCACGCTGCTGGTGGCGCTGCCGTTGGGGCTGGCGCTGGCATGGATGCTGCTCGCCATCATCAATGTCGAGGCGTTCGGCTGGCGCCTGCCGATGTACCTCTTCCCGCTCGATTACGCGCGGCTCGGGGCCTTCGCCCTTCTGGCGGCGCTGCTCGCCGCCCTGTGGCCCGCGCGACGGCTGGCGCGCACCCCTGCCGCGCATCTGCTCAAGGTGTTTGCCAATGCGAATTGACCCGATCCTCGCCTGCCTTATGCTCGCCGCCCCCTTGACTGCCCCGGTTCACGCCCAGGGTTTCGCCGGTATGGGCGCCGAGGCCGAGGGCTTTGCCACCCCCAAGCCCGATCCCGATTTCGACTTTCCCGCCGATCACGGTCCGCATCCCGACTACCGCATCGAATGGTGGTACCTGACCGCCAATCTCGACGCGCCCGACGGCACCGAATACGGGCTGCAATGGACGCTCTTCCGCTCGGCGCTGGCCCCGGGCGAGGCCGAGGGCTGGCAAAGCCCGCAGGTCTGGTTCGCCCATGCCGCGATCACCACCCCCGACCGGCATCTGAGCACGGAGAGGTTCGCGCGCGGCGGCATCGGGCAGGCCGGCGTCACCCCCGACCCGTTCCGGGCCTGGATCGACGACTGGCACATGCAGGGTTACACCCTCGGCGACCTGAGCCTCACCGCCACCGCCCCCGATTTCAGCTACGACATGGCGTTGCAGGCGCAAGGCCCGCTGGTCTTTCACGGGCAGAACGGTTTTTCGGTGAAATCCCCGCAGGGTCAGGCCAGCTACTATTACTCGCAGCCCTTCTACGAGATCTCGGGCACGCTCGACCTGCCCGAGGGTCCGGTCGAGGTCACGGGCTCGGCCTGGCTCGACCGCGAATGGTCGTCGCAGCCGCTGTCGGACGACCAGACCGGCTGGGACTGGTTTTCGCTGACGTTTCAAACGGGCGAGAAACTAATGGGCTTCCAGTTACGCGAGGATGACGGCGATCCGTTCACTGCCGGGACGTGGATCATGCCCGACGGGCAGACCAAGACGCTCGACGATGGCGCGCTGCAGGCCACGCCGCTGGAGGTCACGGCGGTGGCGGGCCGCGAGGTGCCCACACGCTGGCATCTGCAACTTCCCGCCCGCGATCTCGACATCACGGTGGCGGCGCTCAACCGCGATGCATGGATGGCGACCTCGGTGCCCTACTGGGAAGGCCCGGTGCATGTCTCGGGCAGCCACGCCGGGCGCGGCTACCTGGAGATGACAGGGTACGAGTGAGGCCGGCCGCGGCCCGCGGCCAGCCCCCGACACCCCTTCGGCGTCAGGCGAACCACCAGCGGTGATAACCGCGCGCGCCGTCCAGTTCCCAGACCGCCGCGATCTGCGCGTCATGCATGACGTTGTTGCGCCGCGCCGAGGTGCGGTTGCGGAAGAACGGCACGATGGTGCCGCCATCGTCGCGACACAGCGACTGCATCTCGGCATACATCTCGGCCCGCAACTCCTGGTTCAGCTCGGCCTTGGCCTTCAGAAGCAACTCGTTGAACCGCTCGTTCTGCCAGTGGCTCTCGTTCCAGTCGGCCCCCGCCTTGTAGGCCAGCGAAAACATCACGTCGGGCGTCGGCCGTGCCGTCCACGAGACCACGCAGAAGGGCTTCTTCAGCCACACGTTGGTCCAGTAGCCATCCGCCGGCTCCTGCTTGACCTTGAGGTCGATACCGGCCGGCCGCGCCTGCTCGGCAAAGAGCGAGCACATGTTCGTCGCCCCCGACAGCAACGAGTCCGTGACCGAGATCTCGACCGACAGCCGGTCATGCCCGGCCTGCTTCAGATGATAGCGCGCCTTGTCCAGATCCTGTTCCCGCTGCGGCAGATCTGCGTGAAAGGGCATGGTCGGCGCGATCGGGTGATCGTTGGCGATGGTGCCGCGCCCGAACAGGATCTTGTCGACGATCTCGTTGCGGTCGATGGCATGCTTGAGCGCCAGACGCACGTTGACGTCGTCGAAGGGCGCCACGTCGCAGAACATCGGCATGGTGATATGCGTGCCCGACGGCACATCGTCGAGGATCACCCCCGGCGCGCGCGCCAGCATGTCGGCGGTCTTGAGGTCGATATCGGTGACCGCGTCCACATCGCCGGTGACGATCGCCGTCTGCCGCGCGTTCGCGTCGTTGAGCACCGTCATGTCGATCGCGTCGAACCACGCCCCCTCACCGGCCCGGTGCCAGCCGTCATGCCGCGCGAACTTGGCGCGGATCCCCGGCTCGAACTCGGTAACCGAATAGGGGCCGCAGCCGATCCCGTTCGCCCATTCGATGCCGCCATCCTCGGTCGCGGGCTGGATCACCAGGTGATAATCGGTCATCAGATGCGGCAGGTCGGCATTGCCGCGCGACAAGTCGAAGATCACCGCGTGGTCGCCATCGGGTCGGATCTCGGTGATGTCCGACAAGAGCGGCGCCGCCGCCGACGCGCTTTCCGCCCCGCGATGGTAATTGATCGACGCGACCACGTCCCTTGCCGTCACCGGACGCCCGTCATGGAAGGTGGCCTCGCGCGAAAGCTCGAACCGCCATTGGCTGGCATCATCCTTTGTCGCCTGCCAGTCGGTCGCAAGGTCGGGGCCAAGCATGTCCTCGTTGGTGATCTCGGTCAGGTAGGCGCGGCACACATGGCTGCTATGGATCATCAGGATGCTGGCGGTCGTCGCCGGATCCCAGCTGTCGGTGGTGTTGCCGTCATGCACCCCCACCCGGAAGGTGCCGCCGCGTTGCGGCTCGGCCCTGGCGGGGCGCGTGTCCAGCCCGATCAGCCCCACGGCAAGACCGGTGGCCCCCGCCCCCTGAAGCAGGCCGCGGCGGCTGAGCGCACCACTCGGATTTCTGCGATTGGTCATCTGTCATCCTCTCTGTCTGGATACGCCGAAACCTAGGCCCGGGCGGCCCGCTGTCACGCCGGAATGGCGCTTTTTGTTTCAGATAATCCACATCCTGACGATGATGTTGCACTTGATCAACAGTCCGCGCGTCATGGTCACCGCCAAATCACCGCGAAACATGCGCGCAGGCCTGACCCGCACCCTGCCCGGCCGGCTTGCCAGACATGTCCCGACGCACCATATATCGGTGATGATAAAGGTTCTGCCCATCCTGCTCGCGATCCTCTACGGGCTCGGCATGTATCGCCTGTCGGTCTGGCGCACGAAGCGCGAGCTCGACGCGCATTCGACCGAGCTCGCCGATCCGATGCTCAAGCACATGACCGACCGGCTGGCGCGCGCGCTCGATATCCGGCGCGTGCCGGTCTACATCTACGAGATCGACCCGGTGAACGGCCTCGCGGCCCCGGACGGGCGCATCTTCATCACCCGCGGCTTCTACCGCAAGTTCCAGCGCGGCGAGGTGTCGGCCGACGAGATGGCCTCGGTCATCGCGCACGAGCTCGGGCACGTGGCCTTGGGCCATGCCCGGCGCCGGATGATCGACTTTTCCGGCCAGAACGCGCTGCGCACGGCGCTCGCGATGATCCTGTCGCGGTTCCTGCCGGGGGTGGGCATCTGGATCGCCAACGCGCTGTCCAGCCTGCTCGCCGCCCGCCTGTCGCGCGGCGACGAATACGAGGCCGACGCCTATGCCGCCGCGCTGCTGACCAAGGCCGGCATCGGCACCAAGCCGCAGAAATCGCTCTTCACCAAGCTCGAGGCACTGACCTCGGGGGCGGGCGGCGCGATGCCCGCCTGGCTGCTCAGCCACCCCAAGACGGACGAGCGTATCGCCGCCATCGAGAAGCTCGAAAGCGACTGGCAGGCCAAGCTGACCTGAACATCGATGCAAGACACCGCGCGTTGCCCGCGCCATCCATTCAATCGTCATCCTCGGGCTTGACCCGAGGACCGCTGGCCGCGCCCCGCCTACGCAACATGCGTACGCAACACGCGTACACAACGTACGGCACGTACCCTTCGACGCGGCGCCTTTTTTGATCAAATCACCTTGGCAAACGCCCCGGCCCCGCGATAGGTTGGCGCAAATCCCCAGACCGGACCCGTCCCCGATGGACCTCTCACAATTCCAGACCTTTCGCGTGGCCGCATGCGACCTCAACGGGCGGATGCGCGGCAAGCGCCTGCCCGCCAGCCATGCCGACAAGCTCGAAGGCGGTACCCTGCGCATGCCGCTAAGTTCCTTGAATCTCGATATTTTCGGCGCCGACATCGCCAATTCCCCGCTGGTGTTCGAGACCGGCGACATCGACGGGCGGCTCTTTCCGACCGACCGCGGCCCGGTGCCCCTGCCCTGGCTCGAGACGCCGCAGGCGCTGGTGCCGATGGTGATGAACACCGAGGACGGCGCGCCGTTCTCCGGCGATCCCCGGCATGCCCTCTCGGCCGTGCTGGCCCGCTTTGCGGCCCGCGGATGGGAGGTCTTCGCGGCCACCGAGCTTGAATTCACGCTGGTAGATCCGGGCGGCAAGTCGTTGAAAACCATACGCGATCCACGGTCTGGGCGGCGCATGAAGGCCCCCGGCATCCTCAGCCTCGGGCAGATGGACGCCTTCGATGCATTCCTCACCGCGCTCTATTCCGCCGGCGCCGAGATGGGCATCCCCGTCGAGACCGCGATCAGCGAGGCCGGAATCGGCCAGTTCGAGCTGACCCTGCGCCACCAGACCGCCCTGCGCGCCGCCGACGACACCTGGCTTTTCAAGACGATGATCACCGGCCTTGCCCGCCAGCACGGCTATGTCGCCACCTTCATGGCCAAACCCTTCGCCGAGGATACCGGCAACGGCATGCACATGCATTTCTCGGTGCTCGACCGCGCGGGCCGAAACGTGTTCGACGACGGATCCGAGAAAGGCACCGAGATCCTGCACCAGGCGGTCGCCGGATGCCTCGCCGCCATGCCGCCCTCGACGCTGATTTTTGCCCCGCATGCAAACAGTTACGCGCGGCTTGTGCCCGGCGCCCACGCCCCCACCGGGGCTGGCTGGGGCTACGAGAACCGCACCGCGGCGGTGCGCATTCCCGGCGGACCCAATGCCGCGCGCCGCATCGAGCACCGCGTCGCGGGCGGCGACATCAACCCCTATCTCACCTTCGCCGCCATCCTCGGGGCGGCGATCACCGGCATCGAGGAACGGCTGATCCCGCCCGCACCGATCACCGGTAACGCCTACGAGGCCGATCTGCCGCAACTGGCCACCGACTGGGGCGCCGCTATCGACCTTTTCGAGGCCAACCCCTTGATCGCACGCATTTTTCATTCGGATCTCATCCGCAACCTCGTGATGACCAAGCGTCAGGAACATGCCCACATGGCCGGGATCGCGCCAGAGGATCACTGGAAGACCTACCTCGAAACCGTGTAAGCTTCGCCGCACAAACCATTGATATTAAACCGACACAGCGAGACCAGCATGAAAATCGGCATCCTGATGACCGGCCACGCCCCCGACATCGTCCTGCCAACCTTGGGCGATTACGACGCGATGATGGCCCGGATGCTCGCCGGGCACGGGTTCGACTTCGAAAGCTACGCGGTCGTGGATAACGAGTTTCCGTCCGGACCCGACGCCGCCGATGGCTGGCTCATCACCGGCTCGAAGCATGGCGCCTACGAGGATCACGCGTGGATCCCCCCGCTCGAGGATCTGATACGCGACATAAAGGATGCCGGCCGGCCCTTGGTAGGCATCTGCTTCGGACATCAGATCATCGCCCAAGCCCTTGGCGGCAAAGTGATAAAACATCCCGACGGCTGGCGCGTCGGCGCCACGCGGTACAATATCGATGGCCGGCCCCAGACGCTGAATGCGTGGCACCAGGATCAGGTTGTCGAGGCGCCCGCGGGATCGCAGATCGTGGGCGACGCCGACGGCTGCGCGATCGCCGCGCTGCGCCATGGGCCCAATATCTTCACCGTGCAGCCGCATCCCGAATTCGACACCGCGATGATGAACGCGCTGATCGAGCACCGCGCGCCCGGCGTGGTGCCCGACCCGCTGCGCGATGCGGCGCGCGACCTGCTCGACGAGCCGCGCGACGACGGCGCGATGGCCGCGCAGATCGCGGATTTCTTCAAGAAAGGCGCCTGACATGGCCACCCTGCGCGACTTCACCAAGACCCTGCCGACCGCGGCGCAGACATATCTGGAGGGCCGGCGACTCGACGAGGTGGAATGCATCATCGCCGACCTGCCCGGCATTGCGCGCGGCAAGGCGGTGCCGGCTTCGAAATTTATGCGGCAGGATTATTTCCACCTGCCGGATTCGATCTTCTACCAGACCATCACCGGCGACTGGGGCGACGCCGCCGGCGCCGACGGTTTCATCGAGAAGGACATGATCCTGCGCCCCGACATGTCCACCGCCACCGCCGCGCCGTGGACCGCCGACTGGACCCTGCAGGTCATCCACGACGCCTTCGACCGCCACGGCGCGCCGATCCCGTTCAGCCCCCGCAACGTGCTGCGGCGGGTGGTGGACATGTATCACAAGCGCGGCATGAAGCCGGTCATCGCGCCGGAGATGGAGTTCTTCCTGGTGGCCCGCAACCTCGACCCGGCGCATGAGATAAAGCCGATGATGGGCCGCTCGGGCCGGCCGGCCGCGGCGCGGCAGGCCTATTCGATGACCGCCGTGGACGAGTTCGGCCCGGTGATCGACGACATCTACGACTTCGCCGAGGCGCAGGGCTTCGAGATCGACGGCATCACCCAGGAAGGCGGCGCCGGCCAGCTCGAGATCAACCTGCGCCACGGCGACCCGATCAAGCTGGCCGACGAGGTGTTCTACTTCAAGCGGCTGATCCGCGAGGCCGCGCTGCGCCACGACTGCTTCGCCACCTTCATGGCCAAGCCGATCGAGGACGAGCCGGGCAGCGCCATGCATATCCACCACTCGTTTCTCGACAGCGAGAGCGGGCGCAATCTGTTCGCCGGCCCGCAAGGCGGCGAGACCGACGCGTTCTTCCATTTCATCGGCGGCTTGCAGAAACACCTGCCCTCGGCGATCGCGATCCTCGCGCCTTACGTCAATTCCTATCGCCGCTACGTCAAGGATCACGCGGCCCCGATCAACCTGGCCTGGGGGCGCGACAATCGCACCACCGGCATCCGCGTGCCGCTTTCCGGCCCTGACGGGCGGCGGGTCGAGAACCGCATGGCCGGCATGGACTGCAACCCCTACCTGTGCATCGCGGCGAGCCTCGCCTGCGGTCTTCTGGGCATCATCAACGAGAACTGGCCCGACAAGCAGTTCAAGGGCGACGCCTATGCCGGGGACGCGGACATTCCCAACGTGATGGGCGATGCGCTGAACCTCTTCGAGCATGCCACGGAACTGCACCAGATCCTCGGCACCGAGTTCTGCCGCGTCTACAGCATCGTGAAGCGCAGCGAATACGAGGAGTTCCTGCAGGTCATCAGTCCCTGGGAGCGCGAGCACCTGCTGCTCAATGTCTGACCCTGTTGGACCGCCGGATTCGAGTATTTGCAGCAAGATGAAGCCATGAACCTGCTTTATGCCAATGACCGGCGCGGCGAATATCCCGATAGCTGGTACGCCGCGACCGCCGACCCGCTGGACCGCTTCGCCCCCCTGCAGGGAGAGACGCGCGCCGATGTCTGCGTCGTGGGGGCGGGCTATACCGGCCTGTCGGCGGCGCTGCATCTCGCCGAGGCGGGGCTGGACGTGGTGCTGCTGGAAGCGCAGCGCGTGGGCTTCGGCGCGTCGGGGCGCAATGGCGGGCAGTTGGGCAGCGGTCAGCGCATGGCGCAGACGGCGCTCGAGCGGCTCGTGGGGCGCGGGGATGCCGGCAAGCTATGGGATCTGGGCGAGGATGCGAAAGACCTCGTGACGTCCTTGATCGCGAAGCACGACATCGCCTGCCATCTGAAACCGGGCGTGGCGCATGCCTGCTTTTCGCAGCGCGAGGCGGCGTCGGAACATGCCTATGCGGATCACCTCGCCGAGACCTACGGCTACACGCGGATCGAGAAACTCGACCGCGACGCGATGCAGGCGCTCTGCCCCTCGCCGGCCTACGTGGGCGGCACGCTCGACATGGGGGCCGGGCATCTGCACCCGCTGGCCTTTGCCCTCGGGTTGGGACGTGCAGCGCAGGCTGCCGGCGTGCGCATGCACGAGGGTTCGTTCGTGCGGCAGATCGAGCGCGGCAGCCCAACCCGCGTGAGCACCGATAAAGGCACCGTCCGCGCCGATCACGTGATCCTCGCCTGCAACGGCTACCTGGGCGATCTGGACCGACGCGTCGCGGCGCATGTCATGCCGATCAACAATTTCATCGCCGCGACCGAGCCCCTGGGCCGGGACGCCGCGCGCGTGTTGACCCAGGACGTCGCCGTGGCCGACAGCAAGTTCGTCATCAACTATTTCCGGCTGAGCCATGACGGGCGGCTGCTGTTCGGCGGCGGCGAAAGCTACGGGTACCGATTCCCGCGCGACATCGCGGCCGTGGTGCGCAAGCCGATGCTGGAGATCTTCCCGCACCTGGCCGGGACGCGGATCGACCACGCATGGGGCGGGACGCTGGCGATCACCATGAAGCGCATGCCCTATCTTGCGCGACTGGCGCCGAACATCCTGTCCGCCTCGGGCTATTCCGGCCACGGTGTCGGCACCGCCACGCATGCGGGACGGCTCATGGCCGAGGCGGTGCGCGGGGAGGCCGACGGTTTCGAGACGCTGTCGCGCTTGCCCGCGCCGGCTTTTCCGGGCGGTTCGGCGCTGCGCACCCCGCTTCTTGTTCTGGCGATGACGTGGTTTTCGCTGCGCGACCGGCTGGGCATCTGACCGCTCGCATGGGCGCCAGCCAATCCGGCGCCGGTTGCGACAGTCCACCCCGGGGATATGCCCGGCAGAGGCTCGGGCCGAGGGCACCATGTCGGTGCCCGAGGGTATTGACCACCAGCATTTCCCCGAAGCCTTTTTTCGCACGGGTCCGAATGCAATGACCGCGTCCTCGTGTCCTGTCTGTGCCAAGACAGGCGCGATGCCTTTAATCATGCGCGATTTGATCGCCCTATCCGACGGTGAAGCATCAAGGGATTTTTAACGCATGTGAAAAGGCTGCAAGGCGTGAGCCCCGCGGCCATCGAGATGCGTGTGCCGGGATCAACCCAAGACGGATTTCACCGCCTTCTCGGTCTTTTGAACCACCTCGTCGGCCTCGGCCCTGGTCAGGCAGAACGGCGGCGCATAGCCGATGATGTCACCCTGCGGCATGGCGCGCGCGATCACGTGGTCGGCCGCCAGCGCGCCCGACACCCGCGGCCCGACCTTTTCGGACGGATCGAAGAAGGTCCGGCTGTCCTTGTCCTGCACAAGCTCGACAGCGCAGATCATGCCCTCGCCACGCACGTCACCGACATGCGGATGATCACCCAAGGCCTCCTTCATCGTCTTGTTGAGATACGCCCCGACCTCGCGGTTGTTGGCGATGAGGTCCAGCTCGTCGATCAGCTTGAGGTTGGCGACACCCGCCGCGGCGCCGATAGGATGCGCCGAATAGGTCCAGCCATGGCCGATCGGCCCGTTCTCGTCGGTGCCCTGTTCCAGGACCTTCCACATCTTCTCGCTGACGATGCTGCCCGACAGCGGCGCATAGGCGCTGGTCAGCCCCTTGGCGATGGTGATGAGGTCGGGCTTCAGCCCGTAATGCTCGGAGCCGAACATGGTGCCCAGACGGCCAAAGCCGGTCACGACCTCGTCGGCGATCAGCAGGATGTCGTGCTTTTCGAGGATCGGCTGGATCGCCTCCCAGTAGCCCTTGGGCGGCGGCACGATGCCGCCGGTGCCGAGCATCGGCTCGCCGATGAAGGCGGCGATGGTATCGGCACCCTCGCGCTCGATCATCGCCTCGAGCTCGGACGCGCAATGCGCCACGAACTGCGCCTCGGACTGGTCGAGATTGTCGCGGCGATAATAATAGGGGGCCTCGGTATGCAGCACCTGCTCGAGCGGCAGATCGAATTTCTTGTGGAAAAGATCCAGCCCGGTCAGCGACCCCGTCATCAGGCCCGAGCCGTGATACCCGCGCCACCGCGAGATGATCTTCTTCTTCCCGGGCCGGCCCAGGATGTTGTTGTAATACCAGACCAGCTTGATGTTGGTCTCGTTGGCATCCGACCCGGACATGCCGAAATAGACCTTGCTCATGTGATCGGGCGCCCGGTCGAGGACCATCTTCGACAGGGTTATCGCGGCCTCGGTGCCGTGCCCGACATAGGCGTGATAATAGGCCAGCTCCTTGGCCTGCGCGGCGATCGCATCGGCGATATCCTGGCGCCCGTAGCCCACGTTGACACAGTAGAGCCCCGCGAACGCATCCAGAAGACGATTGCCGTCGCGATCCTCGATATGGCAGTTGGTGCCCGTGGTGATGATCCGGTTCGGGGCTTCGCCCCGGGCAAATTGCGCCAGATGCGTCGAGGGATGGAAGAAGTTCTCGCGATCCCACTGATCGAGTTGGTCGTTACGCAGCATTGTGTTTCCTTTCATCGGGGGCACGCCCCGGCTTCATCTTGCCAAAAATACTCAAAAGCCGGTCAGTCACGCCCAATCGCGGCAGACATACTTGATTTCCATGAACTCTTCCATCCCGCGTCGTGCGCCTTCTCGTCCCAGGCCCGATTGCTTGACGCCGCCAAAGGGAATGGGCGCGCCAGTGACCTTGGTACGGTTCACCGCCACCATGCCGAATTGCAGCGCCCGCGTCATCCTGTAGATCCGTCGCGGGTCGTGGCTGTGCAGATAGGCGATAAGGCCGAATTCGGTCGCATTGGCACGGCGCACGACCTCGTCCTCGGTCTCGAACGGCGTGATCGCGGCCACCGGTCCGAAGGTCTCGTCGCTCATGATCGCGGCGGCGTCGGGCACGTCGGTCAGCACCGTCGGCTGATAAAACAGCGGCCCGAGATCGGCGCGCTTGCCGCCACAGGCCAGCGTCGCGCCGTGTTCGAGGGCATCCGAAACGTGTTCTTCCTGCTTCTGCACCGCCTTGTCGTTCATCAGCGGCCCGATATCCGGGTCGTCCATGCCGCGCCCGAGGGTCAGCTTGCGCGTCTCTGCGGTGAACCTGCGGCAGAACTCGTCATAAACGGCACGCTCGACATAGATCCGGTTGGCGCCCAGGCAGTCCTGGCCCGATGTCGCGAACTTGGCCTTGATCGATTCCCTGACCGCGGTGTCCAGATCCGCGTTCTTGAACACGATCACCGGGGCATGCCCGCCCAGTTCCATCACCAGTTTCTTCACGGTACCGGCGCATTGGCGGTAGAGCAGTTGCCCGATACCGGTCGAGCCGGTGAAGCTGAGGGCGCGAACGCGGGTGTCTTCGGTCCACGGCTCCACCACCGTCGATGCACGTCCCGTCACAACGTTGAACACGCCCGCCGGCACGCCCGCACGCTCGGCCAGTTCAGCCAATGCAAGCGCCGAATAGGGCGTCTCGCCCGACGGATGCGCCACAACCGTGCAGCCCGCCGCCATCGCGGCCGCCGCCTTGCGCGTCAGCATCGCGGCGGGGAAGTTCCACGGCGTGATCATCGCCGCCACGCCAACCGGCTCCAGCCACAGTTCGACCTCGGCATCGGGCAGGTGGCTGGTCACGCCCTCGATATTGGGGCGCTTGGATTCCTCGGCGTAGTATTCCACGAAACTGGCGGCGTAGTTGATCTCGCCGCGCGCCTCGCTCAGCGGTTTGCCCTGCTCCAGCACCATGATACGCGCGAGATCTTCCTTGTGCGCGATCATCAGGTCGAACCAGCGGCGCAGGATGGCAGAGCGGTCCTGCGGCAGGGTCATCGCCCAGGACTCGAAAGTGGCTTGCGCGGCGTCCACCGCGGCGCGGGCCTGATCCGCGCTGAGGCTTGCCACGGTGCCGAGCGTGTCCCCGCTGCCCGGATCGCTGACGGTGATGGTCGCATTGTCGTCGCCCGCCACCCATTTGCCGTTCACATAGGCAAAGCTGCGCACAAGACGTGTGTCGTTGATCCCGTTCCGGGTCCAGATCGCTGAGTCGGCCATGAGACCCTCCTTTCGACCAGAAAAATATCCCTTTCTTGCAGAGGTTGGGGCTGACTTTCCGGGGTGTTGAAAACTTTTCTTCTGAATCTCGACCGCTTTGCAGAGGATTCACCCGAAAAACATCTCGAGGGGCGGCAGGCGCGGCGATTTCACCGGCTTGGTCACGATATATGTGAAATAGCGCGCCAGCCCGATCCGCGCCTCGAGCATCCGGTCGATCAGCCGCTGATAGGCGTCGATGTCGCGCGTCACGATCTGCATCAGGTAGTCGAAGCCGCCGCCGAGGGCCCAGCAGGCCGTCACCTCGGGGTAGCGCTCCATGCTGTCCTCGAAGGCGTGGAATTTCGCCGGCGTGTGATCGGCCAATTCCACCGCGACGAACACGGTCACGAAGGGACCCAGCTTTTTCAGCGCGATCCGGGCGTTGTAGCCCTCGATCAGCCCGGCTTCTTCGAGGCGCCTCAGACGCTCCCAGCAGGGGCTGGCCGACAGGCCCACACGCGTCGCGAGATCCGCCTTGCTGATGCGCCCCTCGTCGGCCAGCACCCGCAGGATGTCGAGGTCGCGCGCATCTAGCTTCATGCGCGGATCACCGTACCCACGTCCCGCCCGGCCAGACGCTGCATCACGTGGCTGGCTATCGCTGTGTCCTGCACGCCGGTGCCGGTCAGGTCGCAGATCGTGATCTGCTCTTGCGTCTGCCGCCCCGTCGCGCGTCCGCGGATGACATCGCCCAGTTCCGGCGGCGTGCCCCGGTCCCATATCCCCGCGGCGATGGCGGCGCGCAGTTCGCCCAAGGTCTCGGCTTGTTCGGCGCGGTCGGCAACGTAGCGGTCCACACGCAGCAGGGCATCGGGGGCGATTTCGTTCTTTCCGGACTGGTCCGATCCCATGGCGGTGATGTGCAATCCGGGATGCAGCCACGCGGCCTGGATCACCGGCTGGCGCGCGGGCGTCGTGGTGATCACCAGCTGGCTGTCGCGAACCAGGTCTGCGGCTTGTGCGGCCACCTCCACATCGCAGCCAAGATCGCGCGCCAAGTCCTCGGCGCAGGCGCGCGCCTTGTCCGCGTCGCGCCCCCAGACAAGCAACCGCCCGAAGGGTCGCACCAGATGCGCCGCGCGGGCCTGAAGCCGCGCCTGTACCCCTGTACCGATCACCCCTGCGGTTTGTACATCTTCCGGGGCCAGATGTTTTGCGGCCACCGCGCCGGCCGCGGCCGTGCGCAGGTCCGTCAGGTAGCCATTGTCGAGAAACACCGCCTCGACCAGGCCGGTGGTCGCGGAAAACAGGATCATCAGCCCGTTGAGGCTGGGCAGGCCGAGCTTGGGGTTGTCGAAGAACCCCGGGCTGACCTTGATCGCAAACCCGCTCATCCCCGGAACATAGGCGGTCTTCACATCGACCTCCCCATGCGCCGCGGCCAGGTCCATCGACATCACCGGCGGCATCACCACGCCGCCATCCGACAGCGCGCCGAAGGCGTCCTCGATCACCCGAACGGTGTCGAGGTCGAGATCCACGGCCGCGCGCAACTCGCCCTCGGTCACGATACGGATGTCATGCGCCATAGGGCCGCCCCTTGATCGTGGTCTCGCCCAGTTGCACGTCCTGACCTGTAACGACGCGGGTGAACATCCCCATGTCGAGATTGCGCCCGGTAATGATGGTGGCGGTCGGCCCGCGCGCCGTGACCTTGCCGGTCAGAACCGCCGCAAGCCCCACGACGCAGGCGCCCTCGGCGACCATCCGATCCTCGTGATAAAGCACCTGCATCGCGTGATAGATCTCGTCCTCGGTGACCAGAACCACTTCATCTAGGAGGTCGCGGCACATCGCGAAGGTCAGCCGGTTCGCCATGCCGATCCCGCCACCAAGGCTGTCTGCGAGGCTCGCCACCTCTTCGACCTCGACAGGACGACCGGCGCGGATGCTTTCATACATCGCCGCGCCACGGTCCATGCTGATGCCGACCACGCGCAGCGACGGCTTGATCGCCTTGGCGGCCATTGCCACGCCCGCCGCCAGCCCGCCGCCCGAAAGCGGCACCAGCAGCGTTTCGACGTCGGGCCGCGCCGCCATGATCTCGAGGCCTATGGTGCCCTGCCCGGCAATCACCGATGGATCGTCGAAGGGCGATATCTCGGTCAGGCCGTCCTCGGCCACAAGCCGCGCGGCCTCGGCCTGCGCGTCGTCCTGGCTGCGGCCGACGATGCGCACCTCCGCACCCAAGGCGCGGATGCCGTCGACCTTGGTCTGCGGGACAAGCTCGGACATGCAGATCACCGCCCGCATGCCTCGCGCCTGCGCCGCATAGGCCACGCCGCGCCCATGATTGCCGGTCGAACAGCAGGTCACCCCCGCCGCCTCGCGGATCCCGGCCACGGCGTTGAGCGCGCCGCGCAGCTTAAACGCGCCGATGGGCTGCATGTTCTCGAGCTTCAGCAGGAATTCTTCGCCGCAGACCTGCTGCATGTGCAGCGAGGGAATCAACGGCGTGTGATCGGCGATGCCGGCGATCACCTTGGCGGCGGCATGAACATCGGCGAGAACGGGCTGCATCGCTGTCTCCTTCCACGGTATGCGCGCAATTTGCGCCCTGGCGGATCGGGCGTCAACTCCGGCGCCCGACGGGGCCAGAAAACGACGTGACGCGGCGCATTTCTTCGGGCAGGCTGCACCGGTAGGCCCGCGACCGGGCTGCACCCAACCCACGGGATACCTCAATGATCGAAAAAGACCTTCCCTTCTCCGACTTGGAATACCAGCGCCGCCTCGCCAAGACGCGCGACGCCATGGCCGCACGCGACCTCGACGTGCTCTTCGTGACCGATCCGTCGAACCAGCACTGGCTGACCGGGTATGACGGCTGGTCCTTCTACGTCCACCAGGGCGTGCTGGTCTTTCCCGAGGCCGACCCGATCTGGTGGGGCCGCAATCAGGACGCCAATGGCGGCGTGCGCACGGTCTGGATGACCGACGACCGGGTGATCGGCTACCCGGACAACTACGTCCAATCCACCGAGCGCCATCCGATGCAGGATCTCGCCGTGCGTCTTACCGGCATGGGTCTGGCGGACAAGCACATCGGCGTCGAGATGGACAATTACTATTTCTCGGCCAAGGCGATGGACGTGCTGCGCACCGAACTGCCCGGCGCGTCGTTCACGGATGTCACCGCGCTCGTGAACTGGCAGCGTGCGGTCAAGTCCGAAGAAGAGCTCGTCTTCATCCGCAAGGCCGCCGCGATCTCGGAGAAGATCACCGACGGGCTGATGGAACGGGTCGAGCCGGGTATCCCCAAGAACGAGATCGTGGCAGAGATTTTCCGCGACGCGATCCGCGGCGTCGAGGGTGCATGGGGCGATTACCCGGCGATCGTGCCGTTGCTGCCGTCGGGTTCCGATGCCGCGGCACCGCACCTGACGTGGAACGGGCGCGAGTTTGCCACCGGCGAGGCGACGTTCTTCGAGATCTCGGGCTGCTACCGGCGCTATCACTCGCCGTTCTGCCGCACACTGTTCCTGGGCAAGCCGCCGCAATTCCTGCTCGATGCCGAGACCGCGCTGGTCGAGGGACTCGAGGCCGGGCTCGAGGCCGCGCATGCCGGCAACCGCGCCTGTGACGTCGCCAACGCCCTCGCCGCACCGCTGGAGCGCGCGGGGATCGAACGCGGCGCGCGCTGCGGCTATCCCATCGGGCTTAGCTATCCCCCCGA
Organism: Roseovarius sp. D22-M7; assembly: GCF_037083785.1. NCBI lineage: Bacteria > Pseudomonadati > Pseudomonadota > Alphaproteobacteria > Rhodobacterales > Roseobacteraceae > Roseovarius > Roseovarius sp. D22-M7. The sequence goes on along the minus strand of NZ_JBAPKY010000012.1, from coordinate 75,530 downwards.
CTGGGGCGAGCGGACGATCAGCCTGCGCGCCGAGGACGAGACCGTGCTGGAACCGGGGATGACCTTCCACTTCATGCCCGGGCTCTGGATGTCGGACTGGGGGCTGGAGATCACCGAGTCGATCCTGATCAAGGAAGCGGGCCCGGCCGAGACCTTCTGCAACCGCCCGCGCAAAATGTTCGTCAAGGACTGAGACGCTTCGCCCGGCTTTAACGCCGTCGGTCTCCGCCGAAAACACCTCAGGGCCAGAAGAACCCATGCCTCGCGCACGGTTTCGTCTGGCATAGGTTATTCCGGAGAGCGCGAGGGGCCGCGCCCCTCACGCAAGCCTCAGGCGGCGGCCTGCATCAGGCCGTCGTCGCGGGTCAGCTTTTCTGCCTGGTCGAGGGACACCCACGCCCGTTCGATCAGCGTGTCGATCTCGTCCTTCTTGATCACCAGCGGCGGCGAGATGATCATCCGGTCGCCGACATGGCGCATCACGAGGTTGTTGTCGAAGCAACGCTCGCGGCAGATATAGCCCACGGTGCCCGGCTTCGAGGCGAACTTGGCGCGGCTGTCCTTGTGGGGGGTCAGCGCGAGCGCGCCCATCATGCCCTTGATCTGCGCCTCGCCGACCATCGGATGCGCGGCGAGGGTCTGCCATTTTTCCTTGAGGTAGGGAGCTGTTTCCTGCGCCACGCGCGTGACGATCTCTTCCTCTTCGAGAATGCGCAGGTTTTCCAGCGCCACGGCGCACGAGACCGGGTGACCGGAATAGGTGTAGCCGTGGCTGAATTCGCAGGCATTCATCACCTTTGCGATCTCGTCGGACACGATCGAGCCGCCGATCGGCGCGTAGCCAGAGCTCAGCCCCTTGGCGATCGTCATGATGTCGGGGCGGATCGAATAGGTCTGGCTGCCGAACCAGTTGCCGGTCCGCCCGAAGCCGCAGATCACCTCGTCGGCGATCAGCAGGATGCCATGCTCGTCGCAGATCCGCTGGATCTCGGGCCAATAGCTGTCGGGGGGCACGATCACGCCGCCCGCGCCCTGAACAGGCTCGGCGATGAAAGCGGCGACGCGGTGCGCGCCCAGCTCCTCGATCTTCGCCTCGAGCTGTCGCGCGCGCTCGATCCCGAAGGCCTCGGGGTCGGTATCGCCGCCCTCGCCGTACCAGTAGGGCTGATCGATATGGTGAATGTCGGGGATTGGCATGCCGCCCTGCGCGTGCATCCCGGCCATGCCGCCAAGGCTGCCGCTGCCGACGCTCGATCCGTGATAGGCGTTCTTGCGGCTGATGATGACATTGCGCTCGGGCTCGCCCATCTGTGCCCAGTAGGTGCGCACCATGCGAATATTGGTGTCGTTCGCCTCGGACCCGGATCCGGCAAAGAACACGTGGTTGAGATCACCGGGCGCCAGTTCGGCCAGTTTCGCGGCAAGCGCGATGGCGGGCACGTGGCTGGTCTGGAAAAACGTGTTGTAAAACGGCAGCTCGCGCATCTGGCGCGCGGCGGCCTCGGCCAGTTCGTCGCGCCCGTAACCGATATTGACGCACCACAGACCACCCATGGCATCGAGCATCTCGTTGCCGTCGCTGTCGGTCAGCGTGACCCCGTGGGCGCGGGTGATGATCCGCGCGCCCTTCTGCGCGAGCGCATCGCCATGAGTGAAAGGATGCATATGATGCGCCGCGTCGAGCGCCTGAAGCTCGGCGGTCGGCATGTGGTTCGTGATCAACGTCATGACGATTCCTCTCGGGGATATGTCGCCCGGAGCGGGCGCTTTCGACTGCGTCGCAGAATATGATCAAATTATGCGCTGTCAATCGAATCACGCCCCGGCGCGAAGGATTGGCGCACCTGTTCCATGCCCTGGGTCACGTCCTCGCGGATGGCCTCGGCGGCCGCCTCGGAGTCACCGGCGGCCATCGCACCCAGCATCTCCTTGTGCTTGTCGGGCAGGTTTCGGGTGCCGATCCGGCCGCAGACGACGCGCAAGGACGGCCCGAACCGCAGCCACAGCCCGTCCGCCACCGTCGCCAGTATGGGTGCGGCCGCAAGGGCATAGAGCGCGCTGTGAAAGCGGTAGTTCATCTCGAGATAGCCGCGCAGATCGCCCTGCGCGATCGCCCGGTCGAGATCGTCGTCGAGCGCCCTCAGATGCGCGAGATCGTCACCGGTCGCCCTTTTGGTGGCACGCATGGTCAGGCAGGGGTCAAGCCATTGGCGCGCAATGATCAACTCATCGATGTTGTCGACCGTGAGCAACGGCACGCTGACCCGCCTGTTGCCCTGGAATTCGAGCGCGCCCTCGGCGATCAGGCGGCGGATCGCCTCTCGCACCGGGGTCATGCCGGCGTTCAGGCGGTCGGACAGGCCCTGGATGGTCACCGGCTGCCCCGGTGCGAGGTCGCCGAAGAGCACCAGCGCGCGCAATTGCCGATGGATCACCTCATGCGCCGGCAGGCGCAGGGCGGCGGTGTCCTGACTGCTCGATTTGCGGGCGCGTTCTGGCATGTGCGGCGGACCTCGATCGCTGGCTCTCATTTCGACACTTGGCATTTTAGCGGCTGCATGAAAGCATTACCATGTTGCCATGCCCGGAAATCTTTGATCACATCGCCTGATGACCGGGCCCAGAAAAGACAGAACCGACGGGAGACTTTCATGCGCTACACGATGCTGACCGCCACCGCGACCCTTGCCCTCGGCACCTTCGCCGCCACTGCGCAAGAGGTGCGGGTTTACAACTGGTCCGATTACATCGACGAGGAACTGCTCACGAAATTCGAGGAGCAGACCGGCCTCGACCTGATCTACGACGTGTTCGACAGCAACGAACTGCTCGAGACCAAGATGCTCGCTGGCGGCTCGGGCTACGACGTCGTGGTGCCCACCGGCAGCTTTCTGGTGCGCCAGATCCAGGCCGGTGCGTTTCAAAAGCTCGACTACGACAAGCTGCCGAATGCCGACAACCTCTGGGACGTGATCAAGGAGCGTCTGAAGGGCTACGATGCGAATGTGGCGATCAACGACTACGCCATCAATTACATGTGGGGTACCACAGGGCTGGGCGTGAATACCGGCAAGGTCGCGGAGGTGCTGGGCGAGGACGCGCCGATCGAGAGCCTCGCACTGGTCTTCGAGCCGGAGAACATGGAAAAGCTGGCCGAATGCGGCGTGCATTTCCTCGACGCGCCGGACGAGGTGCTGCCGGCCGCGCTGACCTATCTCGGGCACGATCCCAACAGCACCGACGAGGACGAACTCGAGGCTGCGGGCGAGCTGCTGATGTCGGTGCGCCCGTATGTTCAAAAGTTCCACAGCAGCGAATACATCAACGGGCTTGCCAATGGCGATATCTGCGTGGCCATGGGCTGGTCGGGCGACGTGCTGCAGGCCCGAGACCGCGCGGCCGCCGCCGGCAACGATGTGAAAATTGCCTACAACCCGCCCAAGGAGGGTGCGGTGATGTGGTTCGACATGATGGCGATCCCCGTCGACGCCCCCAATCCCGATGGCGCGCACAAGTTCCTGAACTTCATGATGGATGCCGAGAACATGGCGCAGGCGTCGAACTACGTCTATTACGCCAACGGCAACAAGGCCTCGCAGCAGTATCTCAACGACGATGTCATCAACGACCCGGCGATCTATCCGCCCGAGGACGCGCTCGAGAACACCTATATCAAGAAACCCTACGGCATGCGCGACCAACGCACGGTCACGCGGCTTTGGACCCGGATCAAGTCCGGCACCTGAGCGGATGAAACGATGCCTCGCGCGGGGGATGTAACCCCGTGCGAGGCTTTTTGACTCCAGCCGGGGAGCGGCATGTCACAAACCGTTTTCGAGCCGTGGAACGATCCGACCGCTAAGCCCCTGATCCAGTTCAGGAACGTTACCAAGCGCTTCGGCGACTTCGTGGCGATCGACGACCAGAGCTTCGACATCTACGAAAAGGAATTCTTCGCGCTGCTTGGGCCTTCGGGCTGTGGCAAGACGACGATGATGCGGATGCTCGCCGGCTTCGAGACACCGACCGAGGGCAGCATCCTGCTCAACGGTCGGGACATCGCCCCGATCCCGCCCAACAAGCGCGCCGTCAACATGATGTTCCAGTCCTATGCGCTGTTCCCGCATCTGACGGTCTGGGACAATATCGCCTTCGGGCTGAAACGCGCGGGCATGCCCAAGGCCGAGATTACGGCGCGGGTCGAAGAGATGCTCAAGCTGACGCGGCTGGAGAAATTCGCGCGGCGCAAGCCCCACCAGATCTCGGGCGGAGAGCGGCAGCGCGTGGCGCTCGCCCGGTCACTGGCCAAGGCGCCCAAGCTGCTCTTGTTGGACGAGCCGCTCGGCGCGCTCGACGCCAAGCTGCGGCAGGCCACGCAGTTTGAACTGATGGACATTCAGGAGACGACCGGCACCACCTTCGTGATCGTCACTCACGACCAGGAGGAGGCGATGACGGTGGCGTCGCGCGTGGCGGTTATGGATACCGGCCGGATCATCCAGGCCGACACGCCGCAAACCATCTACGAGATGCCGGCATCGCGCTACGTGGCCGATTTCATCGGCGAGGTGAACCTCATCGAGGGGATGGCCAAGGCGCGCGAGCCCGCCACCGATCCGGCGCCACAGGCAAAGGGCGCCAAGGCCTCGGCACAGGCAACACCGGCGGCCGCCGGGGTGCTTCCTGCGCCTCAACCCAATGACCGCGGCAAGCGGCTGCACGACCGGTTGCTGAAATACTTCATCGGGCCGCGCAGCGAGGCGCCGCGGCAGCTTCCACCGCCCGCCGCGACCGAGACACCCGCCGAGGCGCCCGGCCCCATCGAGCCCGGCGGCATCACCATCGACTGGGCTGACGGGCAGCCGCCGCTGATCGCCAGCAACGGCGACCCGTCATTTGACGGCCAGCGCGTCACCCTCGCGCTGCGCCCCGAAAAACTGGGGATCTCCAAGACGCGGCCCGACGCGGCCAACGCGTTTCAGGGCAAGGTGATCGACATCGCCTACCTAGGCAACCTGTCCACGTATCATGTCGAGATCGCGGGTGGCCTCATGGCCAAGATCCAGATGGCCAACACCCGCCGCGTCGCACAACGCGACATCACCTGGGAAGACACGGTCTGGATCAGCTTTCGCGAAACCGCCGGCGTGGTGCTGACCGAATGAGACGCGCCGCCCTCATCCTTGTGCCCTATCTTTGGCTGCTGGTGCTGTTCCTGGTGCCGTTCCTCATCGTGTTCAAGATCTCGCTGTCGGACATCGCCCTCGCGATCCCGCCCTACACGCCGACGCTCGATCTCTCCGCGGGGTGGCAGGGCCTCAAGGACTTCGTCTCGCAGCTCGATTTCGAGAATTACGTGTTTCTCACCGAGGACGATCTCTACTGGAAGGCGTACCTGTCATCGGTCCGGATCGCGGTGATCGCGACGGCGCTGACGCTTCTGGTCGGGTATCCGATCGCCTACGGCATGGCCAGTGCCCCCGATCACTGGCGCCCGACCCTGATGATGCTGGTGATCCTGCCCTTCTGGACCTCGTTCCTGATCCGCGTCTATTCGTGGATGGGGATCCTCTCGACCGAGGGCTATCTCAACCAGGTCCTGCTGGCCCTCGGGGTCATCTCGTCGCCGCTGACCATCCTCAACACCAACGCGGCCGTCTATATCGGCATCGTCTATACCTACATGCCCTTCATGATCCTGCCGATCTATTCCACGCTCGAGCGGATGGACGGCTCGCTTCTGGAAGCGGCCGAGGATCTGGGCTGTTCGCGGATCAAGGCGTTCTGGCTGATCACCGTGCCGCTGTCCAAAGCAGGCATCATCGCGGGCTGTTTCCTGGTCCTGATCCCCACCATCGGCGAGTTCGTGATCCCCTCGCTTCTGGGCGGCTCGGAGACGCTGATGATCGGCAAGGTCCTGTGGGAGGAATTCTTCAACAACCGCGACTGGCCGGTGGCGAGCGCGGTGGCGATCATCCTGCTTCTGATCCTCGTCATCCCCATCGTGCTGTTCCAGCGCAACCTTGAAAAACAGAGGGAGTCCGAGGGATGAGCCGTCGGTCGCAGGCGAAATCCTTGAAGGATTTCGATCCGATTTCCTTGCGGGAAATCGGCGGCCCGGGGGAAGTCGCATGAGGCGCATGACCTGGTTCAACGCGACCTCCCTGACGCTCGGCTTCGCGTTCCTCTACCTACCGATGATCATCCTGATCGTCTACAGCTTCAACGCGTCGCAGCTGGTGACGGTCTGGGGCGGGTTCTCAACGAAATGGTACGGCACGCTGATCCGCAACGACGCCTTTCTCGATGCGGCCTGGGTGACGCTTCAGGTGGCGGTGGTGTCGTCGACCGTCGCCACGGTTCTGGGTACCATGGCCGCGCTGGTGCTGGTCCGGGCCGGGCGGTTTCCCGGTCGCACCCTGTTTTCGGGCATGATCTATGCGCCATTGGTGATGCCAGAGGTGATCACCGGCCTGTCGCTGTTGCTGCTCTTCATCGGCATCGGGCTGGATCGCGGCATCTTCACCATCATCCTCGCGCATACCACGTTCTCGATGTGCTTCGTGTCTGTGGTCGTCTCGTCGCGCCTCGTCAGTTTCGACATGTCGCTCGAGGAGGCGGCGCGCGATCTGGGCTGCTCGTCCTTCGACGCGTTCCGCCTCGTCACGCTGCCCATCATCGCGCCGGCGGTCATCTCGGGCTGGTTGCTGGCGTTCACCCTGTCGCTCGACGACCTTGTGATCGCGTCGTTCACCGCCGGCCCGTCGGCCACCACCCTGCCGATCAAGATCTGGTCCTCGATCCGGCTGGGGGTCAGCCCCGAGATCAACGCGCTGTCGACGATCATGATCGGCATCGTCGCCGTGGGGGTGATCACCGCATCGCTGATCACCAAGCGTGCCAGCCTGCGCCAACAAGCCGACGAACGCGCCGCCGTCCACACATGACCCGGATCTATCCCGCGCATGCCTACGGCGCCGGCCCGCGCGCCCGGTGCTTCTGGACGGACACCGTCACGGCGCCCGATTACCCGGCGGCCGCGGGCGCGATCTCCTGCGACGTGGCGATCGTCGGCGCGGGGTTCACCGGGCTGTCGGCCGCGCTGCACCTGGCCGAGGCCGGGCAGGATGTGCGCGTGTTCGAGGCCCGGACCCCCGGCTGGGGGGCCTCGGGGCGCAATGGCGGTTTTTGCTGCCTCGGGGGGTCCGCGGCCGCTGACGGGGTTCTGCGCAAGACCCATGGCGAGGAGGCCCGCCGCGAGTATCGCCGCACAGAGGTGGCCGCGGCCCGCTTCGCTCGCGACCTGATCGCGCGCCACGGGATCGAGGCAGACCTGCATTCCGAGGGCGAAACGCTGATGGCCCACATCCCGCGCGCCGCGCGCGGCCTCGCGGCGCGCGCAGCACGTATCAAGGCCGATTACGGCATCACACCGCAGCTGATCGAAGGCCCGGAACTGGCGCAGATGGGAATGAAGGGGCCGTTCCACGCGGCGCTGACCACGCCCGAGGGCGTGGCGCTCAACCCGATGAAATACACCTTGGGATTGGCAGCGGCGGCGACGCGCGCCGGGGCACGGATCCACGCGCAATCGCCCGTCACCGCGATCCGTCAGGGGGGTGGCTTCCAGCTGGAAACGCCGCAGGCGCGCATCACCGCCCGGCGCATGATCGTGGCGACAAACGGCTATTCGTCGGACGACCTGCCCGACTGGATGCGCGCGCGCTACCTGCCGACGCAATCAGGCGTGATCGTGACCCGCCAGATGACCGACGCAGAGCTGGCCGCGCAGGGCTGGACGACGCGCCAGATGTGCTATGACGACCGGTTCTTCCTGCATTACTTCCGCCTGATGCCCGACAACCGGATGCTGTTCGGGATGCGCGGCGGGCTGTTCTCGTCGCCGCGCTTCGACGCCCGCATGGAGCGCACGATCCGCGCGCATTTCGACGCGATGTTCCCGGCCTGGCGCGATGTCGAGACGCTGCATCGTTGGAACGGCCTGCTGTCACTGTCGCCTGACCTGACGCCCTATGCCGGACCGATCCCGGACATGCCGGGCGCCTTTACCGGGCTTAGCTATCACGGCAACGGCGTGGCCATGGGCAGCTATGCCGGCGCGCTTCTGGCGGATCTGGCGATGGACCGCACGCCGCGCCACCCCTATCCGCTGATCCTGCGCACCCCGCCGCGCCGGTGGCCGTTGGGACGGCTGCGGCGCGCAATGCTCTGGCCACCCTACGCGCTTGCGACGCTGACCGGCGGATAGGTGACCGATATAGGTCTGTTGCCCGCCCCCCTACTCCGGCGTCCGGGCCGAACGCGCCTTGTTGCGCCGGATGCCGAGCTGACGCTCGCGCAGGATGATGAGGATACCGGCGAGGATAACCAGCGACGCCCCCGACAGCATCGCCACCGTAGGCATCTCGCCGAAGACGAAATACCCGATCCCGAGGGCCATGAGGATCGAGGCATAATCGAACGGGGCCACGACGCTGGCATCGGCGAAACGGTAGGACGAGGTCAGGAAGATCTGTCCAAGACCGCCCAAGACCCCGGCGAGAACCAGCAAGCCGAACTCGGGCGCGGAGGGCAGCACCCAGCCGAACGGGATCGTCAACAGCGACAGCCCCGCTGCGGTGAGGGAAAAGAAGAACACGATCGCGCTGGTCTCTTCGGTCTGCACCAGCTTGCGCACGTAGATCTGCGCGAGGGCGGCGCACATCGCCCCGCTCAGCGCCAGCAACGCGCCCACGGCCTCGACGGTTTGCACGGTGGGCCCGCTGAGCGCCGTCAGCCGCGGGGCAAGCACGATCAGCACGCCGGCAAGCCCGAGCGCCACGGCACCGATCCGGACCATGCCCACGCGTTCATCGAGGAACATCGCGGCGAAGATCACCACCAGAAGCGGCGCGGCATAACCCAAGGCGGTCACCTCGGGCAGCGGCAAGAGCCCGAGCGCGGCAAAACCGAGCCCCATGGCGGCTGTGCCGACGAAGCCACGCCAGAAATGATTCATCGGCGAGCGGACCTTCAGCCCGGTGCGCAGATCGCCGCGCAATGCCAGCCAGAAAAGGATCACCGGGATCGCAAAGAACGAGCGGAAGAAGACCGCCTCGCCCGGCGGCACATGGGCTGACGTCGCCTTGATCAGCGACGCCATGGTTATGAACAGCGTCACCGAACACAGCTTGAGCGCGATCCCGGTCATCGGCCGGGCGCGCGCCGACGGGGCCGCAGTCAACTGTCAGGCGTCCGTCTCTGCCTCCTTGCGCGGAAGGACCCAGTCAGGGCGCGGGAAATGGCAGGTATAGCCGTTCGGAAACTTTTTCAGGTAATCCTGATGCTCGGGCTCGGCCTCCCAGAAATCGCCGACCGGTTCGACCTCGGTCACCACCTTGCCGGGCCAGAGGCCGCTGGCCTCGACATCGGCGATGGTGCGCAGCGCCTCGTCTTTTTGGGCGTCCGAGCAATAGTAGATCGCCGATCGATAGCTCATCCCGACGTCGTTGCCCTGGCGGTTGGGCGTGGTCGGGTCGTGGATCTGGAAGAACACCTCGAGGATGCGCCGATAGCTGATCCTTTCGGGATCGAAGATGATCTCGATCCCCTCGGCATGGGTCCCGTGATTGCGATAGGTCGCATTCGGAACATCGCCGCCGGTGTAGCCCACGCGGGTCGATATCACGCCGTCGAGCTTGCGGATCAGATCCTGCATGCCCCAGAAACAGCCGCCTGCAAGTACTGCACGTTCGCTCATGTCACGTCCTCCACCTGGTCGAGATACGCACCGTATCCCTCTGCGTCCATGTCGTCGCGGTGAATGAATCGCAGGCTGGCCGAATTGATGCAATAGCGCAGCCCGCCCCGGTCTTGCGGCCCGTCGGGAAAGACGTGCCCCAGATGGCTGTCGCCATGCGCGCTGCGTACCTCGGTGCGCACCGTCCCGAGCGAGGCGTCGCGGTGTTCGGTGACATGCGCGGGCTCGATCGGCTTGGTGAAGCTGGGCCAGCCACAGCCCGAATCATACTTGTCGGCACTCGCGAAAAGCGGCTCTCCGCTGACGATGTCGACATAGATGCCGGGCTCCCTGTTGCCGAGATACTTGCCCGTCCCCGGGCGCTCTGTGGCGTTCTGCTGCGTCACCCGGTATTCCTCGGGTGAAAGGGCTGCGATCCGGTCCGGATTCTTTCGATAGTCGCTCACGTCACGTCCTCCTGTATTTCCTCTTGTCTGAGTTCCGATATAGGTCCCGACGCGACATCAAACAGGGGCCAGAGTGATCCGTCTCTTTGCGCGGTCCGTAGAGATGGCTAACTTCATGAGAGGATTATCATGCGCTTCATCGTCGCCTTCGCCTGTGCCATTCTCGCCCTTCCCGCCGCAGCGCTCAATCTGGACGCAGCCTTCGACAGCATCGATGGAGGAGACCTGCGCATCTCCGATTGGCGTGGGCAGCCGGTGCTCGTGGTCAACACGGCGTCGCGCTGCGGGTTCACGCATCAGTATGACGGCTTGCAGACGCTTTACGACAGCTACCGCGACCGCGGCCTTGTCGTGCTGGCGGTGCCGTCCAACGATTTCCGGCAGGAGTTGTCGAGCGATCAAGAGGTCAAGGAGTTCTGCGAGGTGAACTTCGGCCTCGACATCCCCATGACGACCATCACGCCGGTGCGCGGTACCGCGGCGCATCCGTTCTACACCTCGCTTGACGAGGAGGCGGGCTTTGCGCCGTCGTGGAACTTCAACAAGGTGCTGATCGCTCCGGATGGAAGCGTCGCGGGCACGTGGGGATCGGCGGAACGGCCCACCTCGCAAGGCATGACGCGGGCGATCGAGGCGCTGCTGCCCTGACATCACGGGCGCGGCCCGTCACCTCACCAATCCATCACCACCTTGCCGGAATTGCCCGAGATCATCGCGGCGAAGCCGTTCTCGAACTCGTCGATACCGATCCGGTGGGTGATCAGCCCCGACAGGTCCAGCCCGGATTGCACGAGGGCGATCATTTTGTACCAGGTCTCGAACATCTCGCGGCCGTAAATGCCCTTGATGTGCAGCATCTTGAAGATCACCGCGTTCCAGTCGACCGCGAATTCGGTCGGCGCGATGCCTAGCAGGGCCACCTTGCCACCGTTATTCATGTTGCGAATCATCTGCTGCATCGCCGCCGAGGCGCCCGACATCTCAAGCCCGACATCGAAGCCCTCGGTCATGCCGATGTCGCGCATCACGTCCTGCAATTGCTGCCGGCCGACGTCCACCACGTGCTGCACGCCAAGCATGCGCGCCAGATCCAGCCGGTAATGGTTGATATCGGTGATCACCACCTTGCGCGCGCCGGCCTTCTGCGCCACCAGCGCGCCCATGATGCCGATCGGCCCCGCGCCGGTCACCAGCACATCCTCGCCCACCAGATCGAAGCTGAGCGCGGTGTGCACGGCATTGCCGAGCGGGTCGAAGATCGCCGCGATCTCGTCGGGGATGTCGTCGGGGATGGGCACCACGTTGGTTTCCGGAAGGCACAGGTATTCCGCAAAGCTGCCCGGACGGTGGACGCCGACCCCGCGGGTGTTACGGCACAGATGCCCGCGCCCGGCGCGACAGTTGCGGCAGGCCCCGCAGACGATATGGCCTTCACCGCTGACGCGCTGCCCGATGCGGTACTTGCGCGCCGCCGCCCCGCAATCGACGATCTCGCCGACGAATTCATGCCCTACGACCATCGGCACCGGAACGGTCCCGGCGCTGAATGCGTCCCAGTTCCAGATATGCACATCCGTGCCGCAGATCGCCGACTTGCGGACCTTGATCAGCACATCCGTCGGACCGGGCTCGGGGACCGGCACATGCTCCAGCCACAGGCCCGGCTCGGGTCGGGATTTCACCAGCGCCTTCATCTGGTTCGTCATCGGATCACTCCAAGATCCCGGCCGACGGCCTCGAAAGCGTCGATAGCGCGGTCAAGCATGTCGCGGCTCAGCGCAGCGCTCATCTGCGTGCGGATACGGTCTTGTCCCTTGGGCACCACCGGAAAGCTGAAGGCGGTCACGAACACGCCGCGCTGGTTCAGCCGCGCCGCCATGTCCTGTGCCAGCTTCGGGTCGCGCAGCATCACCGGGATGATTGCGTGCTCTCCGGGCAGCAACTCGAACCCGAGCGCGCCCATCCGCTCGCGGAAATAGGCCGCGTTGTCCCAAAGGCGCGCACGCTGATCGGCGCCGTCCTCGAGCATGTCGAACACCTTCAGCGAGGCGCCCGCGATGACCGGCGCCAGCGTGTTGGAAAAGAGGTAGGGCCGCGAGCGTTGCCGCAGCCAGTCGACGACCCGGGCACTCGCCGCGGTATAGCCGCCCGAGGCCCCGCCAAGGGCCTTGCCCAGGGTGCCGGTCAGGATATCCACGCGGTCCATCACGCCGAAATGCTCGGGCGTGCCACGCCCGGTCGCCCCGACGAACCCGGTGGCGTGGCAATCATCGACCATGACCAGCGCGTCGTACCGCGCCGCCAGATCGCAGATCTCGTCGAGCGGCGCATAGGTGCCATCCATCGAGAAGACGCCATCGGTGGCGATCATCCGGTGCCGCGCGCCCTGCGCCTCGCGCAGGCAGCGCTCCAGCTCGGCCATGTCGCGATTGGCGTAGCGATAGCGCTGCGCCTTGCACAGCCGCACCCCGTCGATGATGCTCGCATGGTTCAGCGCATCGCTGATGATAGCATCCTCGGGGCCCAGTAACGTCTCGAAAAGGCCGGTATTGGCATCGAAGGCCGCGGCATAAAGGATCGCATCCTGCTGCCCGAGAAACCCGGCGATGCGGGCCTCCAGCGCCTTGTGCTCTTCCTGCGTGCCGCAGATGAAGCGCACGCTCGCCATGCCGAAGCCGTAGCGATCGAGGGCTGCATGCGCCGCCGCGATCACCTTGGGGTGATCGGCGAGACCGAGGTAGTTGTTGGCACAGAGGTTCACCACCTGCGCGCCATCCTCCAGCCGCACCTCGCCGGATTGCGTCGAGGCGATCACCCGCTCGGTCTTGTAAAGCCCCTCGTCGCGCAGCGCGTCGAGGCGCCCGGCCATATGCGCGTCGAACCGGTCCATCGCTGTCATGACGTCATTCCCTTCGTGGTTGCGGACCCCGGCGCGGCCCCGGTCGCATCAAGACGCATCACCGCCCACCGGGCGGCATCGCGCACGGCCGCATCTGCATCCTCGCAAAGGCCCTGCGCAACCGGGCGCAGGGCCCGATCGCCTGAATTGCCGATCGCGTATAGCACGTTGCGCACGAACCTGTCGCGTCCGATCCGCTTTATCGGGCTGCCCGAGAACCGCGCGCGAAAGCCGGCATCGTCGAGCCGCGCAAGCTCGGCCAGCGGCGGTGACACCAGATCGGGGCGCGCGTGATACTTCACCTCGCGTGCCTCGACCGCGAACTTGTTCCACGGGCAAACTGCTAAGCAATCGTCGCAGCCATAGATACGGTTGCCCAAAGCGGGACGCAGCGCCTCATCCACCGGACCCTTGTGCTCGATCGTCAGGTAGGAAATGCAGCGCCGCGCGTCCAGCTGGTAGGTTGCCGGAAAGGCATCGGTCGGACAGATGTCCAGACAGGCGCGGCAGGATCCGCAATGATCCACTTCCGCCGGATCGGTGTCGAGCTCGAGGGTCGTGAAGACCGACCCGATGAAGAACCAGCTGCCCAGGTGGCGGCTTACGAGGTTGGTGTGCTTGCCCTGCCAGCCCAGCCCCGCCGCCTCGGCCAGCGGCTTTTCCGGCACCGGGGCGGTATCGACGAACACCTTCACCTCGCCGCCGGCCTCGGCGATCAGCCACCGCGCCAGCCGTTTGAGCCGCTTCTTGACGGTGTCGTGATAATCCTTGTTGCGCGCATAGACCGACACGTTGCCGCAATCGCGCTTCGCAAGACCGGCCAGCGGATCCTCCTTCGGCGTGTAGCTTTCGCCGAGCATTATCACCGTGCGCGCCTCGGGCCACAGAACCTGCGGCGCGCCGCGCCAGTCGCTGCGCGCCTCCAGCCAGTCCATCTGCCCGTGATAGCCCCGCGCGAGAAACGCCGCGAGGCGCTCTGGCACATGCCCCACATCCCAGGGCCTGCACAGCCGACAGTCATCGAACCCCTCGGCGAGCGCTTGCGCCACCAGCCTTTGCTTCAATCCGGTCATGGTACTTCCGACCCCAAATGCTCCGGGGGTGAATCGGCCAAAAGGCAGAAGGGGCAGCGCCCCTTCAGAAATCCAGATCCGCGTAATGCGCCGGTGGCGGGAACCCGGGCACCTGATCGGCCAGAATGCCCCGGAAGGCGGGACGCGACTTGATCTTGGCGTACCAGTCCTTGACGACGTCGCTGCGCTGCCAGTCAACGTCCGAGATGTAATCCAGCGCGCTGAGATGTGCCGCGGCAGCGAAATCCGCCAGTGTCATCACGTCACCCGCAAGCCAACGGCGCCGGTCGAGCAGCCACGCCATGTAATCGAGGTGATACTTGATCGCGCGCGCCCCGTCCTTGACGTTGCGACTGTCGGGAAAGCCCTGCTTCATGACCTTCTTGTTGACCCGCTCGTAGAGCAGTTTCGAGGTCACCTCATGATGGAACTTGTCGTCGAACCACGCGACCAGCCGGCGCACCTCGTAGCGCGCATCGGGTTCTTGCGGCATCAGCCCGGGCTCCGGATGGACCTCTTCGAGATATTCGCAGATCGCAGCGCTTTCGGCCATGGTCCGCCCGTCGATCCGCAGCACCGGCACCTTGCCGGCCGGATTGCGGCGCAGGAAGTCGGGATCCTTCTCCCAATAACGCTCCTCGACCAGCTCGCACTCGATCTTCTTCTCGGCAAGGCTCAGGCGTACCTTCCGGCAGAACGGCGACAGCGGAACGTGATAGAGCTTGGCCATCCTCTGCGGCACCCTTCGTTTACTGAACCGCGTCCTCCATGCCCCCTTTGGCGCCGGGTTTCAATCCTCGAAACACGCGGCCCGCCCGTCGCGCGCGATGGTCGCCGCCCCGTCTAGAATATCCGCGGCCCGCCCGCGCAGCCACGCCGAGGGCTGGCTGGCAGAGCGTCCCTTGGGATCGGGCAGCACGGCGGCCAGCCGCGCGGCCTGAACGGCGCTGAGATCCGCGGCGCTTACCCCGAAGTAATGCTGCGCCGCCGCCTCTATACCGAAGACGCCGGTGTCGAACTCCGCCACGTTGAGATAGACCTCGACGATGCGCCGCTTGGGCCAGAACGCCTCGACGATCGGGGTCATCAGCGCCTCCAGCGCCTTGCGCCCCCAGTTGCGCCCGTGCCAGAGATAGACGTTCTTGACCACCTGCTGGCTGAGCGTCGAGGCCCCGCGCCGCGATCCCGAGGCGACGGCATCGCGGATGGCGGACATATCAAAACCCCAGTGCCGGCAGAAATTCGCATCCTCCGCCGCCACCAGCGCGCGCGCCGTAACCGGCGCGACTCCGGCCATCGGCACCCAGTCATGGCTGATGCCGCCAAGACGACGCTCTTCCTGGCCCATGTAGAAGGTGCGCGGCGGCTCGATCACCCGGTGCCCGGCGATCACCCCGACCACGATCAGCAGCGTGATCATGGCAAGGCGAAAGCCCCAACGCCGCAGCGCCGTCAGCGGTTGCCCCCCCGCCTTGCCGCGTCGCCGCGTGGAAGATTTGCGCGCCTTTTTCGCCATCGCCCCGCTATAGCGCCGTCGCAACAGCGATGAAACCGGGTATCCTCGCGATACGCGGCAAACCTGGTGTCGGAAGTCCACGTCACATGTGACACCCGGACCTTATACATTGTCTCGTCAGGCGTGATCGCTGCTGCGAGCAGAGCACCGCCCCGGATATTTTGTCCGGAGCTGCCGCGGTTTCACGTGACAGGCGCCGGGGGTCTTGGTACGCGGCATACGGGAAACAATGATCGGAGGGTGCGGGTGCAGGTTCTGACCACCGAATTGCCGGATGTGCTGATCCTCGAACCGGCACGGTTCAGCGATCAACGCGGGTTCTTCAGCGAAAGCTGGAACCGGCGCCGCATGGCCGAGGCCGGGATCGACATCGATTTCGTGCAGGACAACCATTCGCTGTCCCACCAGGCGGGCACGCTGCGCGGGTTGCACTTCCAGACCCCCCCGCATGCGCAGGCCAAGCTGTTGCGTTGCGGTCGCGGCAGGCTTTACGACGTGGCCGTAGATATCCGGCATGGCAGCCCGACCTATGGCCGCTGGACCGGGGCTGAGCTCAGCTTCGAGAACGGGCGTCAGTTGCTGGTCCCCGTAGGCTTCCTGCACGGGTTTGTCACGCGCGAGCCCGAGACCGAGATCATCTACAAATGCTCCGACTACTACGCGCCCGATTGCGACGCGTCCGTCCGCTTCGATGATCCGGATATCGGCATCGACTGGGGTCTGGACGGCCCCCCGATCCTGTCGGAAAAGGACGCGGCCGCTCCGCGCCTGCGCGATCTGCCGGCATATTTCGAATGGAGGGGTTGAGCTCATGAGACTTCTCGTCACCGGCGGTTGCGGGTTCATCGGCTCTGCGGTGGTGCGTCTTGCGGTCGCGCGGGGGCACAGCGTCGTCAATCTCGACGCGCTCACCTATGCCGGGCTGCCCGAGAATGTCGCAGAGGTTTCGCGCAACTCGGCCTACTGTTTCGAGCATGTCGATATCCGCGACCGTGCCGCGGTGGATCGGGTTTTCGCGGACCATACGCCCGATGCGGTGATGCACCTTGCCGCCGAAAGCCATGTCGACCGCTCGATCGACGGGCCCGGCGATTTCGTCGAGACCAACATCACCGGCACTTACAACATGCTCGAGGCGGCTCGCGCACACTGGGCCCGCGTGGGCCATCCCGACAGCTTCCGCTTTCACCACATCTCGACGGACGAGGTCTACGGCTCTCTCGGATCCGAGGGCCTGTTCACCGAGGACACGTCCTATGATCCGCGCAGCCCCTACTCGGCCTCCAAGGCGGCCTCGGATCATCTGGTGCGGGCTTGGTTCCATACCTACGGCCTGCCGGTCGTGCTGACCAATTGTTCCAACAATTACGGCCCCTACCACTTTCCCGAAAAGCTGATCCCCAAGGTCATCCTCAACGCCCTGCACGGGCTGGAGATCCCGGTCTACGGGCAAGGCGAGAACGTGCGCGACTGGCTCTATGTCGAGGATCACGCCGATGCGCTGCTGCTCGCCGTCACCCGGGGCGTGCCGGGGCGCAGCTACAACGTGGGCGGCCATAACGAGCGGCGCAATATCGATCTCGTGCACACGATCTGCGACCTGATGGACGAGATGCATCGGCCGGGCACGGGCCGCCACCGCGACCTGATTCGCTTCGTCAGCGACCGGCCCGGGCACGATGCACGCTATGCCATCGATCCTGACCGCATCAGCCGCGAACTGGGCTGGACGCCGTCGGTCACGGTCGAAGAAGGGCTGCGCCGCACGGTGCAGTGGTATCTCGACCATCCCGACTGGTGGACCCCGCTTCTGGGCGTCGAGGGGGTCGGCAGCCGCGTGGGCACCGGAACGCGGGCGGTCACGGGCACATGACGATCCTAGTCTTTGGACGTACCGGACAGGTCGCAACGGAACTGGCCCGCCGCGCCCCCGAGGCGATCTGCCTCGCCCGCGAGCGCGCCGATCTCGAAGATCCCGAGGCCTGCGCGGCAGCGATCGCCTATCACTCGCCCGCAGCGGTGATCAATGCCGCGGCCTTCACCGCGGTGGATCGCGCCGAGGCCGAAGAGCCGTTGGCCATCCGCGTCAACGCCGACGCGCCGGGTGCCATGGCCCGCGCCTGTGCCGCAGAGGGCATCCCGATGGTGCATCTCTCGACCGATTACGTGTTCGACGGTCAAGGCACCGCGCCCTTTTCGCCCGATGCGGCCACCGGCCCTCTTGGCGCCTATGGCCGCAGCAAGCTGGCCGGGGAAGAGGCCATACGCGACAGCGGGGCCGTGCACGTTATCCTGCGCACGGCCTGGGTGTTTTCCGCGCATGGCGGGAATTTCCTGAAAACCATGCTGCGCCTGTCGGAGACCCGCGACGCGCTGTCCATCGTCGACGACCAGATCGGCGGCCCGACGCCGGCGGGCGATATCGCCGCCGCCTGCCTGACCATTGCGGCGCGTCTGCGCGACGACCCGGCGCTCGGCGGCACCTACCATTTCACCGGCGCGCCGGATGTCAGCTGGAAGGGTTTTGCCGAGGCGATCTTCGCCGCCGCCGGGCGCGAGGTCACCGTGACCGGCATACCGACGGCGGACTATCCCACACCCGCCGCGCGGCCGCTCAATTCGAGGCTGGACTGCCGCAGCACCGAAGCCGCGTTCAGGCTCGCCCGTCCCGACTGGCGCGCCGCCCTGCCCCGCATTCTCGAGGAACTTGGAGTATCCACGCCATGAGCGATCGCAAAGGCATCATCCTCGCCGGCGGCTCCGGCACGCGGCTTTATCCGATCACCATGGGCGTGTCGAAGCAACTTCTGCCGATCTACGACAAGCCGATGGTCTATTATCCCCTGTCGATCCTGATGCTTGCCGGCATCCGCGAGATCGCCGTGATCACCACGCCCCACGATCAGGACCAGTTCCGCACCGTGCTGGGCGATGGCAGCCAGTGGGGCCTCAGCCTGACCTACATCACCCAGCCGAGCCCCGACGGCCTTGCGCAGGCCTATACGCTGGCCGAGGATTTCCTTGACGGCGCGGCCTCGGCGATGGTGCTGGGCGACAACATCTTCTTCGGGCACGGCCTACCGCAGCTTCTGGCCGGCGCGGACGCTCGGACGACAGGCGGCACGGTCTTCGGCTATCACGTGTCCGATCCCGAACGCTACGGCGTGGTGGGCTTCGACGCGGAGGGCCGCGCCCGCGAGATCATCGAGAAACCCGTCGACCCACCCTCGCGCTACGCCGTGACCGGGCTTTACTTCCTCGACGGGGATGCGCCGCGACTGGCGCGCGAGGTGCGCCCGTCCGAGCGCGGCGAGCTCGAGATCACGTCATTGCTCGAGATGTACCTGCGCGCCGGCACGCTGCATGTCGAGACGATGGGGCGCGGCTATGCGTGGCTGGATACGGGAACACATGCCAGCCTGCTCGATGCCGGGAATTTCGTGCGCACGCTGCAGGCGCGGCAGGGATTGCAGACCGGGTGCCTCGACGAGATCGCCTATGCCAAGAGCTGGATCGACGCCGGCACGCTGGCCGAACGGGCCGAGACCTTCGGCAAGAACGACTATGGCCGGTATCTGAAATCCCTGCTCGATTAAGGGCGTGTCAGTACCACTTGGCCAGCGGTGGCAGGCTCATCAGGACGGCATTGGCATCGTGGCCCGTGGCCAGCCCGAACTTGGTGCCGCGGTCGTAGACGAGGTTGTACTCGGCATAAAGGCCGCGATGCAGAAGCTGCGTCTCGCGGTCGGCATCCGACCAGTCCTGCGCGCGGCGTTTCTCGACCAGCGGCAGATAGGCCGGCAGGAAGGCCCGCCCGATATCCTGGGTCAGGGCGAAATCCGCCTCCCAGTCGCCGGTATTGCGGTCGTCCATGAAAATGCCGCCGACGCCGCGCGCGCGGTGGCGATGGGGAATGTAGAAATACTCGTCCGCCCAGGCCTTTAGCCGCGGGTAGACATCCGCCCCGTGCGGCGCGAGATGCACCTCTTGCTGGGCGTGGAAATGTTCCGTATCCGCGTCGTACTCGATGCAGGGGTTGAGGTCGGACCCGCCCCCGAACCACCATGCGCCGGGTGTCCAGAACATGCGGGTATTCATGTGCACCGCCGGGGCGTGCGGGTTCTGCATATGCGCGACAAGGCTGATCCCCGACGCCCAGAAGCGCGGGTCGTCCTCCATTCCCGGCACGCCGCGCGCGGCCATCGCCTTTTGCGCGGCCTCGCCTAGATGCCCGTAGACCTGCGAGACGTTGACGCCGACCTTCTCGAAGACGCGCCCACCACGCATCACGCTCATCAGCCCGCCGCCGGCGTCCGATCCGTCATCGCTGGCGCGCGTGGTCTCGGTCACCTCGAACCGGCCGGGGGCCGCGTCCGACAACGGGCCGGTGGCGTGGCTGTCCTCGAGCGCTTCGAAGGCCGCGGCGATCTCGTCCCGCAACTGCCGGAACCATGCCGCGGTGCGGGCTTTCTCTTCTGAAAAAATCTCACTCATCGGTCATTCCCTGGTATTCCCTCGCCCCTTAATGGGCCGGGGCGGCGACGGGATCAAGCAGGGTACGGCCGCCATCCATTGTCAGGATCTGCCCGGTCATGAAGCTCGACCCCTCGCAGGAAAGGTACTGCACCGCTTCGGCCAGTTCGGTCGCCGACGCGATGCGCCCGAGCGGCGTGTGACACTCGATATCCTCGCGGTAGTCGCCGTGATCGCGCAGCGTATCTTTCAGCGATGCGCTCATCACCGATCCGAACGCCACGGCATTGACCCGGATCCGGTACGGGGCGAGGGCCACGGCAAGGCTGCGGGTCATCTGGTCGAGGGCCGCCGACGAAATGGAATAGGCCATCAGGTCGGGATGCGTGCGCCGCGCGGCGATCGACGACAGGTTGACGATGGTGCCCGCCGGGCCCTCGGTCGTGCCCTTGCTTTGCTTGATCATCCGGCGGGCGACCATCTGGCTCATCCGCAGCGACGTCATCAGGTTCTGCTGCAACAGCATCTCGACGGCGTCGTCATCGGGGTTGAGAGGATCCGACGGCACAACCTGGCGACAGGCGTTGATCAGGATGTCGATCTGGTCAAACGCGTCCAGCGTCGCCGAAAGCAGGTTGGCCTGCGCCAGCCGTTCGCGCAGATCGCCGGCGAAATAGCGCACGTTGTCGGCCTCGGCGGCCTTGCCCAGTTCGGCCTTGAGATGCGCCTCGTCCTTGTCGGCGAACATCACGTTGGCGCCCTTGTCGGCGAAGTGCCGGCCAATGGCGAGGCCGATCCCGTTGGCGCCGCCGGTGACGATGGTCGTCTTGCCCGCGATGGTGAATGACATGGCATGAGCCTTTCGAGCTTGTCCCAGGAAGGAGGCGAAGTATTACCGGGTCTTGCGCACCGGATGCCGGGCCCGCAGGATCTTGAAGCGGGTATCGCCCGCAATCTCGTCGACATGTTTGAAGCGCTGCGTCAGCGTCGCCTCGTAGAGCAGATGACGATTGGCCACCATCCACAACGTGCCCGAAGGCTTCAACGCGCGCGCCGCCGTCGCGATGAAGGCGCGGCCGAGATCGGGATCGGCCGTGCGACCGGTGTGAAAGGGCGGGTTCATGACCACCGCGTCGGCCCGTGTCTCGGGCTGCCAACTGGTCACGTCGGCCCAGTGGAACGCCGCGCGCGGATCGTGAACGTTATGGCGCGCGCAGTCGAGGGCGTCGTGATGGGCCTCGACCAGATCGAGCCGTGTCACGTCCCCGCGCTCGACGATGCGCGCGCCGAGATATCCCCAGCCGGCGCCGAGATCGATCACATGCGCGCCAAGCGCGGCGGGAAGGCAATCGGCAAGCCAGCGCGATCCCGGGTCGATCCCGTCGGCGGAAAACACGCCCGCCTTTGTGATGAAGCCGCCCTCGATCTCGGCATCCTGCGGGATCCAGTCGGAGAAATCCGACCCCGGCACAAGCGTGAAGATCTTGCCATGCGCCTTCGACAACGGCGCCTCGGCAGCCTCGCGCCGGCGGCACTCCTTGAGGAGCGACTCCACACCATCGGTCTTCTCGCCGTCCACGATCACCACCCCGTCGCTGACGCGTGTCGCCTGCGCGATCAGCGCGCGGGCCAGCGGCTTGGCGCGCGGAACGTGGACGATAGCCGCGCCATAGCGGCCCTCGGGCGCCACGGCACAGTGATACCCGCGCGCGCGAAAATGCTCGAAATTGGGTTTGAACGGGGTCAGGATATGCACCCGGTCGGCGTCCAGTGGCGACAGGTCCGACCCGATCTTGGGGGCGAGGACCGCGACCCGGCCCTCTTCGGGCAGGTGAACGGTTCCCGTCGTGACGGCAAGCGACAGGCGTGTCGGCGCGCTCACGCTATTCCTTTTCCATCGTGCATTGCAGCGGGTGCTGATGACGTCGGGCGAAATCCATCACCTGACCGACCTTGGTTTCGGCGATCTCGTGACTGAAGACGCCGACCACCGCAACACCCTTCTTGTGCACGGTCAGCATGATCTCGAAGGCCTGAGCGTGGGACATGCCGAAGAATCGCTCCAGCACCGCGACGACGAACTCCATCGGGGTGTAGTCGTCGTTGAGCAGCAGCACCTTGTAAAGCGGCGGACGCTCGGTCTTGGGCCGTGTCTTTACCGCGACGGCGCCCTTGCCCTCGCCGTCGGAATCGTCGCCCTCTCCGGACGCTTCGGGAAACTGCAACGTCATCATGTGCTGTCTCATCCTCGTTGCACTTCGGTCCATGCGATGTGTGCAGCATATAACTTTTGCCACCCATGAGAAAAGGGGGTGCGCGGGATTCGCACGCTCAGGGCGCGGCCTCGTGGGGTGCCTCCGGGCCTTCGGGGATCCGGCCCGCGATCAGATGCGTGATTCGCGTCGCCGCCCGCGCCACGGCCTCGCCGAAATCCGCCAGCCGCGCATCGGGAAACCGCGACGACGGGCCGGAGATCGAGATGCCCGCACAGGGCTCGGCCCGGGCATTGAAGATCGCGGCACCGATGCACGACATGCCGTCATGGCGTTCGTTGCGGTCAAAGGACCAGCCGCGTGACGCGGTGCGCGCCAGATCGTCGAAGAGCGCGCGCTGCGTGACATGCGTCCGGTCGGTAAAGCCGTGCAGCCCCGCCCCGGTCAGTAGCGCCGCGCGGCGATCCTCCGATAGCGCCGCGAGGATCGCCTTGCCGATCCCCGAGGCATGCATCGGGGTGCGCGAGCCGGGCGGAAAGAAGGCGCGGATCGGGTTACCGGTCTCGACCTGCCCGATGAATACCACTTCGGCGCCGTCGGGCACGGCGAGATTCGCAGTCTCGCCGGTCTCTTCCATCAGGCGCCGCATCACCGGGCGGCCCGCCTCGGACAGATCGGTGCGTTTGAGATAGGCCACCCCGGTGCGATACGCCTCTATACCGATGGTCCAGTCCTGACGCTCCTCGTCGAAGCGCACGAAGTCGCGCTTTTGCAGGGTGGTCAGGATGCGGTGCGTGGTCGCGGTCGGGATGTCGAGCGACTGCGCGAGATCGGTCAGGCTGACCCCGTCGCGTTGTGCGGCGGCGACGAGCACGCTCAGCGCGCGGTCGAGCGCCTGCATGGTGCCGGCACTGCTTTCGGCAAACTGCGATTTCGGGCGGCCGCGGGGGCGTCTGATCTGGGTCATGCGGGTCACCTCGTAGCCAGCGGGGACAGTGTGGAAACGAAAAATATTTTCACGATTACATGATGGACGAAATCGGAAAAAGGAAAACCGTTCAGAATCAATCTATAGACGGGCTTTTATCCGAAATGGAAAATGTTTTCAAGAAAATTGCCTAAACCGCGCGCATCGCGCATACTAACTTTAACCAAAAAGGATTGCGCCATGTCAGATCAGAACCCGGTCTTCATTCCCGGCCCCACGAACATTCCCGATCGCCTGCGACGCGCGATGCAGGTGCAGACCCAAGACCACCGGTCGCCCGCCTTTGCGGCGACGCTCGCGCCGGTCCTGGCCGGGTGCAAAACGGTGTTCGGTACAAAATCCGGCGAAATCATTACATTTCCCGCCAGCGGCACCGGTGGCTGGGAGGCGGCGATCACCAACTCGCTGTCGCCCGGCGACACGGTCCTTGTGGCGCGCAATGGCATGTTCAGCCATCGCTGGATCGACATGTGCCAACGCCACGGGCTGGATGTGCGGGTCATCGAATGTGCGTGGGGCAGCGGCGCGCCCGCCGACGAGTTCGCCGTCGCGCTGAAAGCCGACACGGATCACGCGATCAAGGCCGTGCTGGTCACCCATAACGAGACCGCGACCGGCGTGCGCTCTGACATCGCGGCGATCCGCGCAGCGATGAACGGGGCCGACCACCCTGCCCTGCTGATGGTGGATTGCGTCAGTTCGCTGGCCTCGATGCCGTTCGAAATGGACCGCTGGGGTGTTGACCTCGCCATCTCGGGCTCGCAGAAGGGCTTCATGCTGACCACCGGCATGGCGATCGTCGCCGCCAGCCCGAAGGCGCTGAGCGCCATGGATACCGCGCAATTGCCGCGCACCTTCTTCGATTTCCGCGACATGCTGGGCGCCACGGCACAGGGCGGCTTTCCCTACACACCGCCGCTGCAACTGATCCACGGGATGGCCGAAAGCCTGACCATGCTGTTCGACGAGGGGCTCGACAACGTTTATGCCCGCCACACGCGGATTGCCGAGGGCGTGCGCGAGGCGGTCAAGGGCTGGGGGCTGTCCCTCGTGGCCCGGTCGCCCGATCTCTATTCAGACACCGTCAGCGCGATCCACGTGCCGGAAGGGTTTGACAGCAACGCGCTGATCGACCACGCTTTCACAACCTACGGCGTCAGTTTCGGCGTCGGGCTGGGCGAATTGAACGGCCGCGCCTTCCGCATCGGGCATCTTGGCAGCCTGACGGATACGATGGCGCTGTCGGGGCTGGCGACCATCGAGATGGCGATGGCCGATCTGAACTATCCGGTCAGGCTGGGAAGTGGGGTCATCGCCGCGCAGGAACACTACCGCGCCACCGCCAAGCTCGCGCTGACCAAAGCGGCCTGAAAGGACACAGCATGCTGGACCAACAAGGACCGGGCGACCTGACAATCGAGGACGTGCGCACAGCGCATGACCGGATCAGGCCGTATATCCACCGCACCCCCGTCCTGACCTCGTCGTTCCTGAACGAGTTGACCGGGGCGGAGCTGTTCTTCAAATGCGAGAACTTCCAGAAAGCCGGCGCGTTCAAGGTGCGCGGCGCGACCAACGCCGTCTTCGGCCTGAGCGACGAGGTCGCAAAGCGCGGCGTCGCCACGCATTCGAGCGGCAACCACGCGCTGTCGCTCAGCTACGCCGCCGGGCGGCGCGGGATCCCCTGCCACGTCGTCATGCCGCGTACGGCCCCTACGGCCAAGAAGGACGCGGTCCGCGGCTATGGCGGAATCATCACCGAGTGCGAGCCGTCGACCACGAGCCGCGAGGAGGTCTTCGCGCGCGTCCACGCCGAGACCGGTGCGGATTTCGTCCATCCCTATAACGACTTGCGGGTGATCGCCGGCCAGGCGACCTGTTCGCTCGAATTGCTGGAGCAGACCGAGAACCTCGACGCGGTCATCGCGCCCATCGGCGGCGGCGGCATGATCTCGGGCACCTGCCTTACGCTGTCGAACCTTGCGCCCAACGTCGAGATCTACGCGGCGGAACCCGAGCAGGCGGATGACGCCTATCGCAGCTTCAAGGCCGGTCATATCATCGCCGATGATGCGCCGGTGACCGTGGCCGACGGGCTCAAGGTGCCGTTGAAGGACAACACCTGGCATTTCGTGTCGCATCATGTCACCGACATCCTGACCGCGAGCGAGGACGAGATCATCGACGCGATGCGCCTGACTTGGGCGCGCATGAAGATCGTGATCGAGGCAAGCTGCGCCGTGCCGCTCGCCACGATCATCAAGAATCCAAAGATCTTTGCCGGCAAGCGTGTCGGCGTCATCATCACCGGCGGCAATGTCGATCTCGACAAATTGCCCTGGATCGACCGAGGAGAGAAATCATGAACAAGCCCGTGACATTCGAAAGCTACGAGGTCGGCTTTGACATCCCCGCCCTGCCCGGCATGGACGAGGCGGATATCCAGACCCCGTGTCTGGTGCTCGACCTCGACGCGCTGGAGCGCAACATCGTCAAGATGGGCGAATGGGCCAAGGCGCATGGCATGCGGCACCGCGTGCATGGCAAGATGCACAAATCCGTCGACGTGGCGCTGCTGCAGGAACGGCTGGGTGGCGCGTGTGGCGTCTGCTGCCAGAAGGTGAGCGAGGCAGAGGTTTTTGCCCGCGGCGGCATCAAGGACGTGCTGGTCAGCAACCAGGTCCGCGACCCCGCCAAGATCGACCGGTTGGCGCGGATGCCCAAATTGGGCGCGCGCACCATCTGTTGTGTCGATGACGTGGCCAATGTAGGCGACCTGTCGGAGGCCGCGCAGAAGCACGGCACCCAGATCGAGTGCCTCGTGGAAATCGACTGTGGCGCCGGGCGCTGCGGTGTTACGACGACGCCCGAAGTGGTCGAGATCGCCAAGTCCATCGATGCGGCACCCGGGCTGAAATTCGCCGGGCTTCAGGCCTACCAAGGCGCGATGCAGCACATGGACAAGTACGAGGACCGCAAGGCCAAGATCGACCTCGCCGTCGCCCAGGTACGCGACGCCGTTGAGGGTCTGAAGGCCGAGGGCATCGAGTGCGACATCGTCGGCGGCGGCGGCACAGGCAGCTACTATTTCGAGGGCAATTCCGGTGTCTACAACGAGCTGCAATGCGGGTCCTACGCGTTCATGGATGCCGATTACGGCCGGATCCTCGACAAGGACGGCAAGCGCATCGACCAGAGTGAATGGGAAAATGCGCTGTTCATCCTGACCAGCGTCATGAGCCATGCCAAACCGGAAAAGGCGATCGTAGATGCCGGCCTCAAGGCGCAATCCGTGGATAGCGGCCTGCCGGTGATCTTCGGGCGCGACGATGTGGAATACGTCAAATGCTCGGACGAGCATGGCGTGGTCGCCGACCCCGAGGGCGTACTCAAGGTCAATGACAAGCTGCGCCTCGTGCCCGGCCATTGCGACCCGACCTGCAACGTCCATGACTGGTACGTCGGCGTCCGGGACGGCAAGGTCGAGACCGTCTGGCCCGTGTCCGCACGCGGCCGGGCGTGGTGAGGGCGGCCGGATGGACACTCAGGTGAACACCCAGGGCGTCGTCATGGTCGGCGAGGACATCTGCAAACAGGTCATAAGCCGTGCAGATGCCTTCGCGGCGGTCGAACAGGTCTTCGGCGCGATGGCGCGCGGCGATGCCTACAACTTTCCCGTGGTGCGCGAGGCGATCGGTCATGCCGAGGCGCTTTACGGCTTCAAGGGCGGGTTCGACCGCGCCGGCCTGACCCTTGGCCTGAAGGCCGGCGGGTATTGGCCGGGCAACGCCGACAAGGGGCTGACCAATCACCAGTCGACGGTGTGCCTTTTCGATCCAGATACCGGGCAGCTTGTCGCGCTGGTCGGGGGAAATTACCTGACAGCACTCCGCACCGCGGCGTCTTCGGCCATCTCGATCGCGCATCTCGCGCGACCGGATGCAAAGGTGCTGGGGATGATCGGCGCCGGGCATCAATCCGCCTTCCAGTTGCGCGCCGCCGCAGAGCAGCGCGATTTCGACAAGGTCGTGGCGTGGAATCCGCATCCCGACATGCTGCCCGCCCTGGGCAAGGTCGCCGGGGAGCTCGGGCTGGACTTCGAGGCGGTCAGCCAACAGGACCTGGCCGCGCAATCGGACGTGATCATCACGATCACCAGCGCGCATCAGCCGCTGCTGATGACCGACTGGGTGAAACCGGGCACACATATCGCCTGCATGGGCACCGACACCAAGGGCAAGCAGGAGGTCGATCCCGCGCTGTTCGGTGTGGCACAGGTGTTCACCGACGAGATCGCACAATCGGTCAGCATCGGCGAGGCGCAACATGCGGTGGCCGAAAGCGTGATCGGCGAAGGCGACATCACGCCGATCGGCGCGGTGATCAACGGCACCCATGCCGGGCGCGGCACCGCCGAGGCGATCACGCTTTTCGACGGCACCGGCGTGGGCCTGCAGGATCTGGCGGTGGCGTCGGTCGCCGCCCGGCTGGCGCGCGAAAAGGGGCTGGCGACCCCGCTGTCGCTGTAATTCCAAAGCCACGCGCGAGGGTGGGCTGCGCTCTCCCTCGCGCATGTGTCACGCGATCGTTGGGTGACCGTGAAGCCGTGATATGAGACGTTCTGCCGCAGGATCCCATCAATTCCTGCAACCAGAACGGAGATACACGATGTTGAAACGTCCGCTTCTCGCCACCGCGGCGACGCTTGCCAGCAGCCTTGACTTCGAGACCACCACGACCGCGGCCGACTGTCCGGTAGAGCACGAAAGCGTCTGGGACATGTCCGCGGAGGACATCACCGACTGCATGGAGGCCGCGATGGCCGACGCCTACGCGAAAAAACGAGCACGAGGCTGCGGGCGCCTATCGCGACCGGACCTTGACCTTGACCCGCCCGGCCGTTCAGGGCGCGCACAGCCAGAGACTGTTGCAGACCTTCGCCAATGACGCCGCGGGGGAGCAATATCTCAAGTTCGCCACCGAAGGGGTCGAGATGCCCGCAGGCTCTGTCATGGCCAAGGAAAGCTTCGGGATCGATGACGGCAACGGCCGCATCGGGCCGCTGTTTTTAACGACCAATCTCGAAGAGGGTGCATCGCCCGACACGGACGATTGGCGCTATGCCGCCGTTACCGGATCCGGCGGAACGATGGGGATCAGCCAGAGCTTCTGTCATGATTGCCAAGTCCAGTGGGAGGCGCAGGACATGATGGCCTATCCGATCGAAGAGGTGCGCATTTCGAACTGACACGGTGAGGGGAAGTGAGCGTCTTGTCCGCGGTAAAGCAGGCCGGTTTCCCTTTGCAAATCGGGCGCGGTTGCGCCATTGACACGCGCATGACCACCAAGATGCGCGCCCTCGCCGTTCACCTGCTGACCGCCACAGGCGCGGTCTTTGCGATGCTCGCCATGCTCGCGGCGATCGACGCCAAGTGGGAGTTGATGTTCCTGTGGCTGGTGGTGGCCTTTGCCGTGGACGGGGTCGACGGGCCCCTCGCGCGCAAGTACGACGTGGCGGCGAACGCGCCGCGCTTCGATGGCGAGCTTCTCGACCTGATCATCGATTATCTCACCTATGTCTTCATCCCGGCCTTCGCGCTTTTTTCCTCGGATCTGCTGCCGGGCTGGACGGGGTGGGTCGCGATCATCGTGATCACCTATGCCAGTGCGATGTATTTCGCCGATACCAGCATGAAGACCAAGGACAAGTCCTTTCACGGCTTTCCGGGCTGCTGGAACATGATGGTGATCGTGATGTTCGCGGTGAGACCGGATTTCTGGTTCATCCTCGCGCTTGTCGCGGTGCTGTCGGTGGCGATGTTCCTGCCGTTGCGGTTCATCCATCCGGTCCGCACCAAGCGGTGGCGCTGGCTGTCTCTGCCTGTGGCCTTCGCATGGACGTTCTTTGCGGGCTGGGCGGCATGGGTCGAGTTCGACCCGCAAAGCTGGGCGCATTGGGGGCTGGTGGTGACCAGCATCTACCTTGTCTTCGCAGGCATCGCGCAGCAGATCATACCGGAAAAGCGCCCGGCCGGCTGATCGACCGCCGGCACCCGCCGCGAGGGTCGCGGCGCGGGTGTCGGTGCGGCTTGTACTCAGTCGGCGCGGATCGCCTCGAATTCGAGGATGATGCCGACGCTGTCGCCGACCATCGTGGGCAGCGCGTAGGTCATGTCGAAATCGCTGCGCATGATCTCGGCCGTGGCGGAAATACCAAGCGTTTCCTTGCCGTGGCCGAAGGGATATTCCGCGCGCTTGTTGAGCGTGACGTCCAGCGTCACCGGCTGCGTCACGCCCCGGATCGTCAGATCGCCGGTGACCGTACCGGTGGTCTCGGACGTGGCCGTGCCGCCATCGGCGGTGAAGGTGATCATCGGGTGATCGCCGGCATCGAGGAAATCCCCGCCGCGGACGTGATTGTCACGCTCCGCGTGATCGGTGTCGACACTTTTCGCCCCGATCTCGACGCGTACCTGCCCAAGCTCGCGGGTTTGAGGGTCGTAGTCGAACTGGCCCTCGATTTCCGAGAAGCGGCCAAGGACCTTGGCGTAGCCGATATGCATCACCGTGAAGGCCACCACGGTATGCTCGGGGTCGATCCG
The DNA here is from genome assembly GCF_037083785.1 of Roseovarius sp. D22-M7. Lineage (NCBI taxonomy): Bacteria > Pseudomonadati > Pseudomonadota > Alphaproteobacteria > Rhodobacterales > Roseobacteraceae > Roseovarius > Roseovarius sp. D22-M7. The sequence continues at coordinate 45,560 of NZ_JBAPKY010000012.1, read as the reverse complement.
CCAGGTCGCGGGCGCGGCCTGCACCGGTATTGCGACGCCGAGCGTGGTTGCCGCACAGAGGGCGGTGACGGCTGTCAGGCGTTGGATGGTCATGCGGTTCTCTCCTCGTCGTTTCGGTTGTTTCTCAGGCGGTGCCCGTGCGGGGCGCGGTGGCCTCGGGGACCGCCGGCTGGCGATCCTCGGGGATGTCGAACAGGCCACGGTCGATCGACCAGCGGCTCAGCCCCGGGAGGGTGGTCACCACGGCGATCGGGATCGCGCCCAGCATCGCCACGATCACCGGCGCGCCGAGGATCAGCGCCCAGGGGGCCGTCATCCACAACCAGACACACAGCACGAGGCCGGTCAAGGTCTGCGGCCAGAGCACGCGCGCGGCCTCGTTCCATCGCAGCCGGTCGCGGCTGCGCTGTTGCGCGGTCCAGCCGATGCGCTGCCCGACGCAGAGCCCCAGGGCGAACCGCGTCAACGCAAGCGCAACGATGGGCGCGATCAGCATCGAGATCACGATCTCGGACATCCCGCCAAGGATCACCCGCCCGCGCCCGCCATAGGCGGCACTGCGCGCGCCGTCGCCCAGCACCTGCGCCAGCCCCATGATCTTGGGGCTGAGGCTGAGCGTGACCAGCAGCACGAACAGCCCGACCCCGGCCCCGAGCGACGCCGCACCGGGCTGGATCCCGCCCGCCGCCAAGGCCGCACCGGTCAGGATGAATGCCATCCATGCGGGGGCGCTGACATACATCAGGATCGCCAGCACCAGCTGGATGCGACTGACGGGTTTCAGCCCTTGCATCCCGAGCAGGCGCAGATATTGCAGGTTACCATTCATCCAGCGCAGCTCTCGCCGGATGAAATCCACCAGGCTGGGCGGGTTTTCCTCGTGGCTGTCGCTTTCCTCGGCCAGCACCCGCACCTCGTAGCCGGCGCGCCGAATCAGCACCGCCTCGACCTGGTCGTGGCTGAGGATCGGCCCGGACAGCGGTCCCCGCCCGGGCAGCACCGGCAGCATGCAGTGTTCGCGGAAGGGTGCGGTGCGGATCAGCACGTTATGCCCCCAGTTCGGCCCGCAATCGGCCTGCCACCATGCCGATCCAAGCGTGTAGGAGCGCATGCCGTGCCGCATCCCGAACTGGAACGCGCGGGTGAAGAAACTGCGCGAGGGCAAGCCCGTCACGAGGCTTTGCAGCATGCCGATCTCGGGGCTGGCCTGCATCACGCGCACAAGGCGCAGGACGGTGTCGGCGCCCATCTCGCTATCGGCGTCGAGCGGCAGGAAGAAATCGCAATCGCCCTCGGGACCGTGCAGGAAGTCGGCGATGTTGCCGGACTTGTAGCCGGTATTCTCGGCCCGGCGGCGATACTGTATCCGCGCCTGCGGCTGCTCGGCGCGCCATTGCGCGACGCGCGCCTCTTCCTTCAGGGCGATGCCGGGATTGTCGGTGTCGCTAAGCACGTGAAACGAGAAACGATGTGCAAAGGGCGTGCGCGCCAGCTCGCCTTGCAGCCGGCGCAGCCGCGCGACCGAGGCGTCGGGATCCTCGTTGCGCAGCGGCATGACGACCGCCACCCGGGCCGTGATCGGCTCGTCCCCGCGGATGCGGGCCAGCGCGGGCGTCACCTGTGTCGCGGCGCGCGCGCCGTAGCGGCGATCCAGCAGGAAGCCGAGAATGCTGTTCCAGACGCCAATCGACAACCACGGCAGCGTCAGCACGAACGCCCCGAGCATCACCGCCTCGGCCAGAGAGATGCCGCCCGCCGCGAACAGCGTCAGCATCGCGGCGAACAAGGTGCAGACAGTGACGACGTTGAGCGCGAGGATGAGGGCACGCCGCGCACCCACGCCCATGTTGGGCCAGCCGCGCAGGGCGGCGTGATAGTCGGTCTGCTCCTCGAGCGCGCGCGTTGCCTGGAATAGTGCCAAGGTGGTGTCCTTCCTGTGGGCGGGTCGTATCATGCGGCCTTGTACTCTACTGCATTCGTTAAGACAGTCACGTATGATCATTCCACCGTGAGGCCAGCGATCCGCCCCGAATGTGCGAAGTTCCGCCCATGGGCATGTCCGCCTTGACCGGGACCGGCAGCGTGATAGGTCGCAGAGCGGTCTGGAGAAAAGGAAACCGAATGTTCGCTGTCGAGGTTCGCGATCACATCATGATCGCTCATTCGCTGCCCTCGCCCGTGTTCGGGCCCGCACAGGGCGTGCACGGGGCCACGTTCGTGGTCGATGCCGCGTTCTACACCGAGGATCTGGACGCGCACGGACTGGTTGTCGATATCGGTCTTGCGACGGAGGCCCTTGGTCGCGTTCTGGAGCCGCTGCGCTACGGCAATCTCGATGACAAACCGGAATTCGCGGGCAAGTTCACCACCACGGAATTCCTCTGCCACCATATCTGGACCGGCCTGCGCGAGATTGCCGGCAGCGAAGGGCTGGGCGATGCCGGCCGCCTGCGCCGGATCCGCGTGATGCTGCATGAAAGCCATGTGGCCCGCGGCTGGTACGAGGCCGACATCTGATATGGGGTTCGACGCCGCCTGGCTGACCCTGCGAGAGCCGGCCGACGCGCGGGCACGCGCGACGTCACTGCGTGACCGCGCGCTGCGTCTTGTTGGCCCCGGGGATACCGTGCTCGACCTCGGCTGCGGCACGGGCGCGACGCCGCGTGCCTTCGCGGCGCAAGGCGCCACAGATCTGCACTGGCGGCTTTTCGACAATGATCCCGACTTGCTGGCAGAGGCGGCCGCGCAGCACCCCGGGACCACGATCCTTGAGGGTGATCTCGCGGATATTGAGGCAGTGCCGCTGGAGGGCGCGAAGGTAGTCACCGCGTCGGCCCTGCTCGACCTGGTATCACGCGACTGGCTGGAACGCTTCGCCGAACGGCTGTCGCGGGCGGGCGTCGCGTTCTACGCGGTGCTCAGCTACGATGGGCGGATGCGCTGGACCCCCGGCGATCCCGCGGATGCCGAAGTGACCGCGGCGTTCAACGCGCATCAGCGCGGCGACAAGGGTCTTGGCCCGGCCTTGGGTCCCGACGCGGGCGAAACCGCCGCGGACGTGTTTCGCGCGCACGGGTTCGAGGTGACATTGGCGCAAAGCCCCTGGCAACTGGGGCCGGACGACGCGGACCTGCACGACGCGCTGCTGTCGGGGATCGCGCAGGCCGCGACCGAGGCCGGGTGCGACGCGGCCGATGCCTGGCTTGCGCGGCGGCGCGGGGATCTTGCGCAACTGGAGGCGGAAATCGGTCATCTCGATCTGCTGGCCGTCCCGCAGGGTCGCCCGGTGGCGTGATGACTTTCGCCGGATCGTGTCTATGTCGTAAGAATGTACGGACATGAACGACCGGAGATGCGTCATGGCCGGGAACGATAGGGGGACGGAGTTGCGAATGCAGAGTGCCGAATTGACACCGAGGGTCTGGGAACGGATCCGCGCCGCGCGCGACGGTGCTGTCTGCCTGTGTTGCGGTAGCTGGACACAAGGCGAGGCAGCGGCGCTGAGGCTCTACGGGTCGATGATCGCGGTGCCAGGCACGCAACATGTTGTCGCCCAGATCGGGCAATCGCTCGACGGGCGTGTCGCCACCGAATCCGGTGACGCAGCGGATGTCTCCGGGCCGGACGGGCTGGCGCATCTCCACCGGATGCGCGCGCTTGTGGATGCCGTGATCGTCGGCGTGAAGACCGCGCTGCATGACGATCCGCGCTTGAACGTCCGGCTGGTATCGGGCCGGTCGCCGGCCCGGGTGGTGATCGATCCGCAGGGGCGCCTGCCGAACACTGCGCGGCTTTTTGCCGAGGACGGCGTGCGCCGCATCGTCATCCAGGCGGTGGACACCGAAAGACCGCCCGGTGTCGAGGTCATCCGCCTGCCGCGCGGCTCGTGGATCGAACCGGGTGCCATAGTCAGGGCGCTGCGCGGGCTCGGATTGCATCACCTGATGGTCGAGGGCGGCGGCATCACCATCGCCCGGTTCATGGAGGCCGATCTGCTGACCCGCCTGCATGTCACGATCTCGCCACTGCTGATCGGCGCCGGCCCGCAGGGGCTGACGACACGGCCCGTGGCGCGGCTGTCGCAGGCCCGGCGTCCGGAAACGCAGGTCTACGGGCTGGGATCGGACGTGCTGTTCGATTGCCGCCTCGGGGCGTCCTCGGTCGCCCATCTATGGCCGCACACCCTGTCGACCGCGGCGCTGCAGGGGTCATGACCGGGTCCGGGGAGACACGCGCGCTTTGGATCACCGGCCCCGAACGGGCCGAGATCCGGGAAACGCATGTTGCGGCCGGCGCGGATGATTGCGTTGTCGAGACGCTCTATTCCGGTATAAGCCGGGGAACCGAGCGGCTGGTGTTCGAGAACCGCGTGCCGGAAACCGAACATCGGACGATGCGCGCCCCGTTCCAGGAGGGCGACTTTCCGTTCCCGGTAAAATACGGCTACAGCGCCGTCGGTCGCATTGCCGCCGGCCCCGACACCGGGCAACTGGTCTTTGCGCTCTACCCGCACCAGGCGCGCTTCGCCTGTCCAAAGGCGGCGGCGGTGCCGGTGCCTCCCGAGGTGCCCGTGGCCCGCGCGGTGTTGGCGGCGAACATGGAGACCGCCCTCAACATCATCTGGGATGCCCGCGTGCAGCCCGGCGACCGGGTGGCGGTGGTGGGTGCCGGCACCGTCGGCGCACTGGTGGGATATCTCGCCGCGCGCATCCCGGCGACCGATGTGTGCCTCGTCGATGTGGATGCAGCGCGCGTCAAGCTGGCGGATAGGCTGGGATGCGCATTCGCCGCGCCGCAGGATGCGCCCGGCGAGGCGGATGTGGTGATCCATGCCTCGGCCAGCGATGCGGGGCTGGCCACCGCGCTGTCGCTCGCCGGGCGCGAGGCCACGGTGGTCGAGGCCAGCTGGTTCGGCACCGGTCAAAGCCGTGTGCCCCTTGGCGGGGCCTTCCATCAGCGCCGGCTGCGCCTTGTCGGCTCTCAGGTTGGCGGCATCCCGGCCGATCATGTCGCACGTTGGGGCTATCGGCGGCGTCTGGAAACCGCGCTGCGGTTGCTGGCCGATCCGACGCTAGACGCGATGATCTCGGGCGAGAGCGCGTTCGAGGATCTGGCGCAAGACTATGCCTCGATCCTGCGCGCGCCCGACACGTTGTGTCACAGGGTGCGGTATGCCCCGACCCCGGAAAGCCCTGCGCCATGAGCCCAATGCGGTCCATGGTGTTCGGCGTGTCCGGCGACATCGACACGGTGACCGGCGGATACCTCTATGACCGCCGGCTTGGGAAGGCGTTGAGCGCGGCCGGGCATGACCTGCGCTATCTGCGGTTCGGCGACAGCTTTCCGCATCCCGAGCCCGCGGACATGACCGACGCGCTTGCACAGCTTCAGGCGCTGCCGGGGGACTGTCCGGCGCTGGTCGACGGGCTGGCCTATGGCGCGCTCGACACCTCGGGCCTTGCGCGGGTGCGCGCGGCGCTGGTGGCGCTGGTGCATCATCCGCTCGCGCTCGAGCCCGGGCTGGACGCGGACACCGCCGACCGCATGGCCGCTCGCGAGGCCGCCAACCTGGGGCTGGCGCGGCACATCGTGGTCACCAGCCCGCATATCGCGGGGCTGCTGAAGGAGCACTACGATGTCGCCGCGCATCGCATCAGCGTGGCGCGGCCCGGGTTCACGCCCCCTGCCCCAGCCTGCACGCCGCGCGGCACGCCGCCGCTGATCCTGTCGGTGGGCCTGCAGGCGCGGCGCAAGGGCCATGACATCCTGCTGCGGGCGCTATCGCGGTTGACCGATCTGGACTGGCAGGCCGAGATCGTGGGGCGTGCGCACGAGCCCGACACGGCCCGCGCGCTGCTGGAGTTGCGCGACACGCTGCACCTCGGGGCGCGCGTCACCATCGCCGGCGAGGTGGACCAGGCGGTGCTCGACGGGCTTTACCGGCGCGCCAGCCTCTTCGCGCTCGCCACACGCTACGAAGGCTACGGCATCGTCTTCGGCGAGGCCATGGGCCACGGCCTGCCCATCGTTGCGACGCGGGTTGGCGCAGTGCCGGGGACCGTGCCGGCCAAGGCCGGGCACCTGGTCCCGCCCGACGACCCCGACGCGCTGGCCCGCGCGATCCGGCGGTTGCTGACCGACACCGCGCTGCGCGAGCAGGTCGCGGCCGGTGCCCGAAGCGCCTCGGCCGATCTACCGAACTGGACCGATACCGCGCGGGTGGTGGCCGACGCGATGTTCGCGCACGCATCGGTACGGGCCAGTTGACGCAAGCGCGCCACGTGCGGAGATCGTGCGGAGATGATGGAACTTTGGCACCCCATTGCAGAGGAAGGAACGCGACATGACGCACCATGATGACACGCAGTCCACCGCATCGGACAGCCCGGTGCTGATCCTGGGGGCGACCTCGGGGATCGGCGCGCTGACGGTGGACGAGGCCCTGGACCGGGGCCTGCGCGTGCGCGGCTTCGCGCGCGGCGCGGACGCCATGGACCCGCGCGAGGGGCTCGAGCCCTGCGTCGGCGACGCGCAAAAACCCGAAGATCTGTTACGCGCCCTGCAGGGGGTGTCGGCGGTGATCTACGCCCTCGGGGTCAAGGAACGGCCGGCGATGGTCTGGCGAGAGGAGACGCTGTTCTCGCGAACCACCGCGGCGCTGATCGACGCGATGCAGGCGACGGGGGTTCGGCGGCTGGTCGCGGTCACGGGCTTTGGCGCCGGCCGCAGCCGCGACGCGATGAGCGCGTTGGAAAAGCTGGGGCACAACGCCGTGCTGGGGCGGGTCTATGACGACAAGTCCCGGCAGGAGTCGCTGATCATGGAAAGCGGTCTCGACTGGACCATCGCGCGCCCGGTGATCCTGACCAAAGGCGCACGCACCGGCACCGCGCGCGTGCTGCGCGAACCGGATGAATGGCGCAACGGCCTGATCTCGCGCAGCGATGTGGCGGCCTATCTCGTGGATGCGGTGATCGACGGACTCGACATCCAGCGCGACGTGGTGCTGGCACGGTAAGGCGTATCCGCTCGCGATGTCGCCTTCAGGCTCACTTGCGCAGGAACCGCAGCAGCACGACGGCGGCGAATGACAGCAGCAGGATCGCTCCGGCTTCGATCGCGATGCTGTAGGGATCCATGTCCTTGCTTTGCAGCACGATCAGACGCGCCAGTGCGGTGATCGCGATGAAGATCGGAAACACGAAGGGCTGGCCGCGCCCCGTATAGAATACGGCGACCATGGCGATCACCTCGGTGTAGAGGAACATCAGAAGTACGTCGCCAAGCTGGACGCTGCCCGCTGCGATCACGGTCCGGATCTCTTCGTAGGCGGCGAACAGTGTCAGAACCACCACCAGGAACAGCATCCCACGCTCGAGGTATTTCAGACCGGTTTCGACCAGCCTTTCCTCTGGATCCTGCACGCTATCGGACGAGTCGATCTCGCCGGGTTGATCCGCAACCGATGATGACGGCGCTTTCGCCTTTCTCGGGTTATCGTTCATGAGCCTCGATCCCTGTTGCGGTGTTGATGATGGCCTCGCGTGGCAAGCCGGCACTTGGTTCAGGGCAAATTGCCGCGCCAAATCGACCGAACGCTGCCGTGTTTTACTTCACGTTTATGCGCAGATTGTTTCCGCCCCTCTTGCCAAGTTTTCCAAAACGAACCCGGCGTCTGTTGCTTGCCGGGATCGTCCTGTCGTTTCTGGCCGGCCCGGCGGCGGTTCAGATCCTGATCCTGATCCTGACCGGGCTGACCTGACGCGCCGGATCGCCGGGTCGCGGTCACACCGCGCTCAGGACCACGATCATCGCGAGCACGTAGATCAGGATCCCGCCGCCGATCAGGAAGTAGTGAAACTTGCCGATGAAAGTGGCCTTGGCAAGTCCGCGCGCCTGGTCGAAGAGGTCGGGCCACGTATAGCTGACGAAATCGCCTTGCGTGAAAAGCGCCTGGATGCGGCCTTCGGAATCGACGACGGGCAGCCGCCGGAATCGCTCGTTGGACATCATGCGCAACCAGTCGAGCACGTAATCGGTCTCCTTCGCCATCCGGATCTCGCGGGTCATGATCTCCGACAGCTTCACCGTGTCGGGATCGCTGTTATGCGCGACAAGCTTGTACATGATGTCGCGCTCGGTCACGATGCCCTGCACGCGGTTGTCCTCGTCGACGATCACGATGCAGCCGTAGCTGCGTTCCTTCATCGCCGCGACGGCGTCCCTGACGGACATGTCGCCCGGACCGGTCAGAGGGTGAAACTTGTTGGTGTATTCGGGCCGGTCCATGAGACGCGCGCCCTTTCTCGGTTCATCCGTCGCCACTGTCGCTTTCCTCTCTTTTACGGTTCGCTATTGCGAGTCATTCCGGGCGATTTCGCGCGCCGGCCTGTCAATATGGTAAATCGACCGGCGACCCGATCAAGCACCGCGCCCGCATCCGCGTGAATTGCCCCCGGCGTCGCCATGTGGCACCCCGGGACACGGGCGCTGCGGCGATATGGGGCGGTGTTGTCTGTCCTTGCCCCTGCGACCTGGTCCGATCACGCGGCAAGCGGGCCGCCAGTGGCCCGTGCCAAGGTCGGATGACGCAGGGTCGTGGCGCCGATCCTCTCGAGATGGGCGGCAAGGGTGTCCCTGGCGGCGGGGTCGAGATGCCAGACGCCGTCCCCCAGCAGGACCAGCTGTGGCCTGCCCAGCAGGATCCGCGCCAGCGAGAGCGCGCTGCGGTCATGCGTCGACAGACCGCGGCCGCCTTCGGCGAGAGGGCCATCAAGCCCCCCTATCCGGTCCAGCAGCGCCCCCAGCCCGGCGTCGCGCGCCGCTTTTTCAAGCCTGGCATCCGACGGTTGCCGGCTCAGGCCGAGCGCCAAGTTCCGGCGCAGCGACCCCATGAGCACGGCGGGCGCGCTGCTCAGACGGTACACGCCGCGGCGAAGGCTGCCGCGCGACAGCTCGGTCAGGCAGATACCCGACAGCGCGACATGGCAGGGCGGGACCTTCTCGAGCCCGCACAGCGCGGAAAACAGCGCATCGGCGTCGGATGGCGCACAGGTCAGGTCGTGTCGCCCCCTCGCCGCGACGTCGAGCGACAGCGCGGATCCCCCCGGCATCGGCAGATCCCGCACCATGACATCAAGCGGCCCGCGCGGCAGGCGCGTGTCGCCCTGCCCGCTCCTGCGCTGTTCGCGCGCCAGGGCCGCCACGCATTTCCTGCGGGCCGCGAGGTAGGCCGCGCGGAAATTCCACACGCTTGCCAGGTCGCGCAGGGGCGTCACCACCAGGCCGATGGCGGCAAGCGCCCCGGCGATGGTGCCCGTGCCTGTCCCGGTCTGCGCGCCGGTGACGATCACCGCGCAGGCGGCCAGCCCGGCCACCGCATCGGGCAGCGACTTGAGCGATTCCGCCCAGGCCAGGCGGCGCATCGCGGCGCGGATCATGCGCTTCGTGCGCTTGCGAAGGCTGCGCAGCTCGGCCGGGCGGCGCCCCATCCGGTCAAGTTCGGGGGCGAGCGGCATGCGTTCGGCCATCTCGGCGGCGATCCGCGCGCGGCGCGCCCGCAGGCGGCGGTGCAGCGGCTCGAGCCGTGGCCCGACGACGGCCATCACCCCGAGCGTGACGGCGAAAAGGGGGGCGACGACAAGCGCGAAGCGCGGCTCGAGCCCCCACAGCACGGCGCAGGCGGCGGGCACCATCACCGCCGCCGCGATCAGCCGGGGCAACCCCTTGCCCAGCCAATTGCGAAAGGCGGTCATGTCGCCCACGAAACGCAGGCTCATGTAGCCGCTGCGCCGTCTGGCCACGGCGCTTGCCGGCATCCCCGCCGCGTGGTCCAGCAGCGCAAGGCGGATGGCAAGGGCATAGTCCTGCCCCAGCCGTTCGCCCATCAGCCGCGCCAGCACCCGCGCGCCCGCGATCACCAGCCCCGAGGCGGCCAGCGCCGCGATCAGGCCGAGCGGAAGACCGGCCTTGCCGTTCATCGCCTCGAAGAGGCCGCGGGTGGCGAAGGCCGCGGCGGCGGCGGCGGCGCCCTGCACAAGCGTCACGGCGCTGACCTTCGCCAGCCCCCGCCCGCGCCCGTTCTCCATGAGGTCGGGCATCGGCATCAGGCAGCCTCCTTGCGGCCCAGCCCGGCGCGCAGGGCAAACCCGGTCGCCTCGGCCGGATCGGCGAGATCGGCCTTGGTCAGCACGTGCAGTCCGGTCGCCTCTCCGGCCTCGGTACTGGCCATGGGCGAACAGCTGACCATACCGGTCAGCGCATCGGGGCGCAGCCCGTGACGGGTCAGCATCGCCACGCCGCCCGCCGCGGCCACGGCGTCGCCGCAGGCAAAGACCAGCCCCGAGATCAGCGCCTTGAACCACGGATCGGCGATCATCGCGGCGGTCTCGCGCTGCAAGAGGCCGTCGGCCACCTCCATCACCACGATGTCGCAGCCCTGCGCCCCGGCCTCGGCGATCAGCGCCCGTGTGGCCGATTTTATCCGGTGGAGAGGTTCGCGGTAAGTCGTGACCATCCCGGCATCGGTGAAATCGCCCACGTAATGTGCGCCGCTGTCGCTATATTCGTTGACATCGCCAAAGGCCCCGGTGCCGGTCGCCTTGATCGCGCCGACGCAAAACCCCGCGCGCCGCAGCCCGAGAACAAGCTGCGCGGTGGCCAGCGTCTTGCCCGAGTTCATCGAGGTGCCAAGCACGGCGATGACCGGCGGCTGCGGTTCGCCCCGGTGGGGGGCAATTGCGAAATCGGCGAGGTTCACCGCGCGCCCCGCCGCATCCAGAAGCCGGGCCGCGGGCATCAGCCGCGTGGCCGGCCTGATGCGGCTGTTGCGCGCCATCATGCGCCCGATGCAGCCGCCCCCGGCCAGCAGGTCGGCACCACCCGGGTCGATCTCGGCCACGCCTTCGAACTGGTCGGGAGCGTAGCGCGCGCCGCAGGCCATCACCACCGCATCGCCGGGATGGATCAGCGAGGGCCGTCCCGACGGCAATTGCACGCGCCGGTGCTGCCCGAGCCTGTCGACATGCGCGAGGATCAGGTCGCCGGGCCGTGCGGCGGCGAAATCGGTATCGGTGCGGGCCACGCGGGCACGCTCCACGCGCCGCGTGACGAAGGTCCACTTGGCGCGGTCGAGGATGTCGGTCAGGGTCATGTCAAATCTCCGTGGTTGCGTGGCGTGTGGGATCAACTCGGGATGCGGCGCGCATCGAGCACGCGAGCGGCGAGATCGTTTCGGGTGATGGCGCGCACCACGTCGTGGTCGCAATCGGCCAGTTCGACGAAGCGCGCCCGCGCGGGCACGCCGTGCCGGTCCGCCGCGGCGGTCAGCGCCGCGACATAGGCGCGGGCGCGCGCATGCCGATTGCGGCCCTGCCCGGCATCGAGGGCCGGGGTCGTGCGCAGCGCCGGGTCGCGGGCGACGTCGCGGCTGCCGACATAGACCGATATCGGCAGGCGCAGGAATTCGCGCAGCCCGTCGGTGTTGCGCCGCGCCCAGGTGGCGCCGGCGCGGTCGGTGCCGGGCGCAAGTCCGTAGGGATAGGGCATCGTCTCGTCGGGCAGGCAGTACCATCCCGCCGCCACCAGGTGCAGCGCGGTGACCCGGTGCGGGTAGAGCATGGCAAAGCGATGCGCCAGTTGCGCGCCGCCGGAATGACCGAAGATATCCACAGGGCCGGCATGCCCGGGCAGTCTTGCGGCGACGGCATCGAGCAGCGCCAGCAGCGCCTGATCCGGGCGCGCGGCCTTGCACGGACGCTGAAACGTGGGCCAGGCGTCCTCGGCGAAGTGCGGCACGACGAGCGTGCGGCCGGTACGCTCGGCCTCGGGCGAGAACAATCGCGCCAGTTCCTCGGCATTGCGCGAAATGCCGTGCAGGACGACCATGGGCGGCGCGGGCACGGGATCCGTCGGCCGGATGATCCGGGCCATCAGGCGACCGGCGGCGCTGTAGGCCGTGATCTCGCCGGCGATATCGGCGTCGAAATCCGTCATGATATCCTTCATCGTCTCTTTCTCCGGTCATGTGTTCGATACCGGGACAACGTGGCCCGCCGGGGGTTATTCCCCGGCGCGACGTATTTTCCTGCAGAATGTGAGAATGGGCCGGGCTACTCGGCGGAGACCGGCAGAAGGGGCAACCGCCCGGGGCACCTGCCCCCGAGATCCAGCAACCCGTACCCGTAGATGTCATCGCGGCCCTCGGGACCGAGATCCGAGGCCGTCGCGACAAGCCGCCCGCGCACGGCCTGCGGCGTCAGCATGGGATCGTGCTGCAGCCACAGCGCCGCGGCGGCGGTTACGAAGGGGGCTGCAAAGGACGTGCCGGTCTTCCAGCGCGCGCCCTCGATCGAGGCCGCGGTCCAGACCTCGACACCCTGGGCGGCCAGATCGACATGCGGCCCGCGCCCGGCGCGGCGATAGGCGGTGCCGCCGCGGTCCACCGCGGTGACCGAGATCACGCTGTCATAGGCTGCAGGATAGGCCGGGTCGGCGCGCGGGCCGGCATTGCCGGTGGCGGCCACGACGACGATCCCGCGCTGCTCGGCAAGCTGGTCGAGCGTATCCTCCAGCACGGTGTTGGGCGGGCCGGCAAGGCTGAGGTTGATCACCTGCACGCCGTCCTGCGCCAGCCGGTCCAGCGCGCGCACCAGCGTGAACGCATCGGCGCGCTCGTCGCCCGCATCGCGGTAAAAAGCATCGACCGCGCTCAGGCGCGCGCCCGGCAGCAGGCCCGGCACACGGGTCTCGGGATCCCCGACCAGCAGGGCGGCGACGGCGGTGCCGTGAACGGCCTCCGACGGCGAATAATCCTCGGGCACGATGCGCGTCAGCTCTATCTCGGCCGCCATCAGCGCCTCGTGATCGGGGTTGAGCCCGGTATCGACGATCCCGATGCGCACCGGCGCGCCGCATCCCGCGGGCCCGATCGCCCGGGGCCAGTTGATCAGGTCGCGCGCCGGGCAATGCAGACCGTCGCACGTCGCCGCCGGCGGGGCTTCGGTCAGCGCCGCCGCCGTGGCCATGCCGTCCTGCCCGGTGCGGTAGTAATGGTTGAAATCCGCGGCCTCGCCCGACGGCAGCGCGCGCAGCGCGGCGCGGGCCTCGTCCAGCGTCACGCCATCGGGCAGGTCGAAGCGGCGGATGGTGGTGGCGAGGCTCGCCAGGTCGACGCTTTCAAGAACGACATAGCCTTGCGCCACCAGCGTGGCGGTATCCTCGGGCGAGAGGCCGCGCGCGACGATCTCGTCGGGCGCGCGCTCGGGGCGGGGCGCGGGTTGCGGGGCGGCACGACGCCGGGACCGGGCCTGCGGCTGCTCGACCGATTGCCCCGTGAAGAGGCGGCGGAACGCCCGGATGACATCGCGCGGGCTGTCGACCTCGCCGGTCCCGACGCTGCCGGCGCCGCCACCACCGGACGCGCCACTCCCGCCTGACGAGCCACGGCCGCCGCCATCGTTGCCATCACCGCCGTCTCCGTCGCCGCCTTCACCGCCTTCCCCGCCTTCACCGCCTTCCCCGCCATCGCCGTCATCCGCCCACGCGGGTCCGACGATCTGGACTGACAGCATCATTGGTGCCATGCCCATCCCCCACAGGCAGATCACTGCCAGTCCCACCATCCAAACGCGTCGCATTCCGGAAATCTCCTTTTGTCTTCGTCACCGACCATGCCATGTACGCGATAACGTGGAAACCGTGTGGTAATTCCATCGGAACGCGACGAGGCCGGGAAAAGCAGGTGATGCGGGATCATTTCGTCGAGGAGGTCGTGGATCTTCTGCCCAATCTCAAGCGATTTGCCCTGTCGCTGTGCCGCAAGGGGGACGTGGCCGAGGATCTCGTGCAGATCACTGCCGAGCGGGCCTTTCGCGCACGCGCGCAATTCGACCCGGCGACCCGGCTCGAGGCATGGCTGTTCCGGATCCTGCGCAATGCCTGGATCGACATGATCCGGCGCGACGCCACGCGCGGCGAGGCGATCGACATCCACGACGCGCCGCAGGCCGACCCCGTGGACAGCGCCGCCCAGGCCGACGATCGGCTGATGCTCGCCTCGGTGCGCGCCGCCATGAAGGATTTGCCCGAGGATCAGCGCGCCGTGCTGCATCTGGTCTGCGTCGAAGGGCTGAGCTATGCCGAGACGGCCACCGCGCTGGAGATCCCCAAGGGCACGGTGATGAGCCGTTTGAGCCGCGCGCGCCTCGCACTGGCGAAAAAGGTCGGAATAGACGGCGCGGCCAGCCGTTGACATCAGGCAACACCAAGGATGGTGACCATGGACATCGACGACGAGACATTGATGGCGCTCGCCGACGGCGAGATCACCGGCGACGCCGCCGCGCGCCTGCACACCCGGATTGCCGCCGACCCCGAATTGGCAGCCCGCTACTGCGTGTTCACGCAGACCGCTCATTGGGTGAACGCGGCGGCGCGCGAGGGTCCCGACGCCGTCGTCTCGACCGACCTCGGCGCCCGCGTCAGGGACATGGGCGCGGCGTCGCGCGGGGCCGACACCGTGGTGCCGATGCGTGGCCCGGCGCCGCGATGGCAGCCGATGGCGCTGGCCGCCTCGCTGGCCCTCGCGGTCGGGCTTTCGGCCGGTGCCGTCTTCATGTCCGGGGCGCCACAAACCGGCCCGCTGGACTTGACCGCCGAGTTGAAGGCGCAACTCGGCACGCTGCCCTCGGGGAGGCAGACGGCCCTCCCGGATGGGCGCGAGGTGAGCATCGTCGCCTCTTTCACCGACGGTGCCGGCGCCTTCTGTCGCGAATACGAAACGGCGGCCGACGACGCGACACGCTATGTCAGCGTCGCCTGTCGCGACGGCTCGGACTGGTCGCTGCGGTTCGCGATGGCGACGGCGTCGAACACGACCGGCTATGCGCCCGCCGCGTCACTGGAAGCGCTCGACGCGTTTTATGCCGCGACCGATGCGTCGCCGCCGCTTCCCGAGGACGAAGAACGTGCGTTCCTGAAGTAGACTTGCACACCTCGCCGGAGTTGGAGAGGTTCACGCGTCATCACCTCATCCCCGGCGACCCGCAAGACCCGAGGCCCGCAGCCAGCGCCGAAGACGAAAATGCCTTTCGAGGAACAGCCACGCCATCAGAGGTCACGGCAGAGCGCGACTGTCGAATGACCCCGGAGCACCGCCTGTTTTTCACGCCCGCAAATCGCGGGTCTTGGAAATCCAGAATACCCGAACAGAACCATAACCTGCTGAATGCACTCAACTCATTGCCGATCAGGGTCTCAGACACCTCGTTTACGACGCCGCTATGCACGTATCTTGGCGGATCGGAGCCCCGACAGGCAGGCGGTTCAAACCGGATGCTTGCGAAATTCAGGGCTATTGCCACGCGCTACGAAAAAACCACGTCTGGGTATGCGACCAACTGGCACCTCGCAGCGGCACCCAACGTCCTACGGTGAATGTCCATGGGCCATGTGACAAGGCCGCTACGCGGTATTGCCGCATCCCGTGCAGTCAGTTGACAGGGATTGCCGCGAAAGAGACCTCCAAACCTGTCAACTCGCTGCATCATCATAGGGTCCAAAACCAAACCCGGCAGGAATTTTCGGCCTTGACGTCTTTTAGAAGCTGGCCTAATCGAAACCCGCATGGCGGGGTAGCTCAGGTGGTTAGAGCAGCGGAATCATAATCCGCGTGTCGGGGGTTCAAGTCCCTCCTCCGCTACCATCGAACCCCCCACTTGAACATCAGGGCTTGAGATGAGGGCGCTTAGGTGCCTCTTGACCTTGACGAGGATACCATCGTCCTCTGACGGAGAGACGACAATTTCTGCGACCAGTTCCCTCACCGTATCCCGTGCCGTGCTGTCCGATTTACCATCAGGTGAAGTGAGCGAAGTAACCAGGTCTCGCAAGGCGGACGCATACCGTGCCGGCGTGGCCGGGTTGAAGGTGATGTCCTCGTCACGCTCGTCGAGTGCCGCGAGTTCCACCTCCGCGGCGCGAAGGCCGTTCTTAGCCTCGAGGATTTTCGCTTCAACATCAGGGCCGTCCAGAACTCCCCGCTCATACAGTTTCAGGCGACGCTCGAACAGATTGCGTGCTTCTGCGACCGCGCGCTGGAGCTTGCCTTGATCGGGCTTGCCCGCGCCGGCGAGAGCCTTCCGTTCCTCATCATAGGCCGAAACGTATTGCTCAAGATAGGCGGGATGCAGAAGATGGTCGTGGAGCGTCGAGAATATCTCGTTCTCGATCAGATCCAGGCGAAATTTCCCGGCGTTGTCACAGGACCCGCTCTCTCGAGACGTCGAGCAGGCGATCCGAATTGCACTGCCCTTGCGGTCATGGATCGCCATGCCACTCCCGCAGCACCCACATTTCAAAAGGCCCGAGAACGGTCGGGTTGGCGTCCGGGTCGATTTTCCGGCCGACTTGGCGTGGGATGGCCGCGAGAGACGCTTCTGGACAGCGTCCCAGAGTTCCTCGTCGACGATCCGCAGATGCGGCACCTCGGCGTGTTTCCATTCCTCTCGAGCCTTTACACGGCTGACCCGCTTTCCGGTGACTGGATCGAGCACCATCCGGACCCGGTCCCAGACAAGGACGCCGGCGTAGATAGCGTTGCGAAGGATACCATAGCCTCGATCGGCGCTGCCGTTCAGCGTGGAGGCGTTCCACTTTGTGCCTCTCGGCGGCAAGATACCCTCTGCCTTGAGATCGTGGGCGATCTGCCGCGGGGAGGCACCGCCGGCGTATTCATGGAAAATCCGCCGGATCACATCGGCTTCATTCGGTTCAACCTGAAGCTCGCCAGGTCGTCCAGGGATCGGTGTGTAACCATACGCCTTTCCACCACCGCTTAGCCCTTCTCGAATGTTGCCGACCATGCCGCGATGGATCTTTTCACGGAGATCCTTGAGGAACAGCGTGCCCATGAGGCCGCGCACGCCGATCTGTATTTCGTTCTGCACACCTTCGTTGGCTGAAATGATGTCGATTTCGCTGAAGCGCAGCAGTTTCGAGACCTGGTGGAGATCGCCGGAATCCCGGCTGATGCGATCGACACATTCGACCACGACGGCATCGAACCTCCTGTTACGGGCTGCTTCGAGGAGTTGAGCGAGGCCGATGCGACCAATGAGTGTCTCGGACGTCATGGCGCGGTCTTCGAAGACCGCGACCTCGCCGTAGCCCTCGCGTTTCAGGTAACTTCGGCAAAGCTCCACCTGATCTTCAATGGAGCGATCCGATTGGAGCGCTGTTGGCTCCCGGGTGAGGCCGTTCCGNGCAAAGCTCCACCTGATCTTCAATGGAGCGATCCGATTGGAGCGCTGTTGGCTCCCGGGTGAGGCCGTTCCGCACCCCTCCCCCGACCCCCCCGCTAGCTCGCGCTTCCCACGCGGGGTCGAGAGGGGACACCCCTCTCGACGCTCTCCCCGATTGGCGGGCCACCCTGTGCTGCGCGCGCGTCATGACGCGCAGCACAAGGCGGCCTGCCCGAGAGCACAAACCGCGCTGCGCGTCATCATTCCAACCTCAGAATGGAGACGCCAATGCTATCCACATCATTCCCGACGTCATGGAAAGCTCAGCTCAGGCCTGGCGATGTCGTGAAGTTCCGCTTTCCGGTCGATGATCCGGACAACCCCGAGGCCAAGGCCAAACGCCGCCCCTGTCTCGTCCTCGGCGTTCGCTGGTACGGAAAGATCAAGCTGGTCGAGATTGCCTACGGCACCGGCGCGAAAAGCGGCGCAAATCGCGGCTTCGAGATCCGCGTCAAGGGCGGCAAGGCAAAGGCACAGGCCGGGCTAACCTGCGGCACCCGCTTCATCGGCACGCGCGAAATCATCGTGAGCGTCGGTCATTCCGGCTTCGAGCCCGAGCCGGAAACGGGAACACCCATCATCGGCCACCTGGATGCAAACGGCATGCGCCGGCTGCTCTCCGTCAAAGCGATGCTCAAGGCGCATGGAAACACGGCGCCCTCGGCGATCAGAGCCCGTCACCTGCGAGAGCAAAACCGGGAACGGCAACACGCGAACCGCGGTTTTCCAGAATGGAACCGCGCTTCGCGTGTTTCGATCCCGAAATCGAGTTGAGGACCACCAAATGTATCTCACGAACCCCGACGCACCCGACAGTATAGAGATCCGGGCGGCAGAGGCTTTCGCGGCGGCGCGCAGATGCGTGACCGCGTTGCACCAGGATATCATCCCGAAGCTTCAGCCACGCGAACGCCTCGGCCCGAAACGGCTTCTATCTGCGATAGAGCAACGCCGCATATTCGAAACCGAGACGCTCATCGAGCTCGATGTTCTGATCGAAAAGGTCTCGCGCCGGATCCGCGGGGGCTCCGAGCACGTCGAGCAGTACATCGCCGATGAATGCGCTGCAGAGGGCGGTGGCACGATCACTCACTGCCAGCTCACCCCCGACGCCGAGGCGCTCGCACGTGCTCTGCAGCGCCTGCTGGCGTTCAACCAGGCCATGCTCGATGTTCACGACATGGCTCTGGCCACGCTGGCAAATACAAGGCCCGCCTACGAGGCGGGCCTTGGAGCGAATGCGTGTTCGCTAAAGCTGGTTGCAGAAGCTCACTTTAGACTTTTACCGACGGAAATGCATATAGCATTGTTAATACGATATAATTTATTTCCAGACCAAGCATGGATCACAATGAGAGGCGCACTTGCAGCTTCACAACGAAGCTCTCGGCATGGCCTGAGCCGGGCCGGCGGCACCGATCAGTCGTAAAGGCCGGTCAGGCTGCGCGCGGCAAGCTCTTGCGAGAAAGGCCGCGGCAGAGCCGGGTCGCCCAGCCGGGCGCGGTAGATCGGCAGGCTTTCGGCCACGCGCATCACGTAATTGCGGGTCTCGCGGAACGGGATATGCTCGATCCAGTCGACGATCCCGTGCGCGTCCTGCAGGCGCGGATCGCCGTTCTCGTCGATCCATGTCGCGGCCCGCGACGGCCCGGCATTGTAGGCCGCGGCGACCAGCAGGATGTTGCCGCCATAGCGGGTCAGTAGCCGATCAAGGTAGGCCGCTCCCAGCCGTGCATTGTAGGCCGGATCGCCCAGCAGGGCGGAGGCGTCATAGGCAAGCCCCAGATCGCCGGCCACCGCGCGCGCCGTCGCGGGCATCAACTGCATCAGGCCGCGCGCGCCGGCGGGGCTCGCGACGACGGGGTTGAACTCGCTCTCGCGTCGCGCGATCGACAGCACCAGTTCGGCGGGCGCGGCCAGCGCGCGCTCGGGCAGATCGTAAAGCGGGTAATACGCGGCTTCGGCCACGATCCCGCGCGCCGCGCCGGCCTTTCCGACCATCACCTGCAGATAGGGCTGATCCAGCTCGGCCAGCATCTGCCCAAGCTGGATCAGCCCGGTGCGATCGAGGCCCTCGGACAGTTGCACGAAGAACCGCCGCGACAGCGACAGGTCCCCCAAGCGTAACGCCAGCGTGCCGATTTCCTTCAGATCGCCGCGCGCGAACGCGGCCGATCGCCATGGCGGGACATCCGCGTCGCCGCGCAGTTGCGCCTCGACGCCGGTGCCGGCCTTTTCGGCGGCCAGAAGCCCGTAAAAGCTGGTTGGATGCGCCGCACCCTCGCCGTAGGCAAACGCGGCCGCGGCGTCATCGCCGAGGGCCTCCTGCGCGCGGCCGATCCAGTAGCCCGCGCGGCCCAGCGAGATCGGTGTCGAGACCGCGGCGCGGAACCGCTGGAAGTGATCCAGCGCAAGCTCCGGCGCCTCAAGATGGCGCAGCGCGATATAGCCCGCCAGCCATTCCAGGTCGGCATATTGCGCGCCCTCGACGAGGTGATGCACCGCCGCCAGCTCGTAGGCCCGTTCCAGCGCGCCGTCGCGCATCTGTTGCCGCGCGAGATAGCGCCGCCAACTGGCCCAACGCTCGGGCTCGCCGAGACCGTCGCGGATACGACTCTGGCGCAGCAGGATGGCAATCGCCTCTTCGGCGTCGCGCTGCAAGGCCCGGTTGAAACGCTCGAAGGCGATGCCCGGTTCGCGAGTCTGCGCCTCGGTCAGGTCATCCGCCTCGCCGCGCTCGGCCTGCGCGCGCAGTTCGGCGCGTTGGCGGGCCGCGTCGCTTGCCAGCGGCAGCATGTCCTCGACTGCGCGCCACCCCCGCCACAGCGCGGTGTCGAGCCGCGCATCGTGATGCGGACGCAGCAGCGGGCCGAAATCGCGCCGAAAATCCGCGTGCTCGGACGGCGTCAGATCCAGTGTGCGCCAGGCCAGCACGATCCCGGCCTCGGCCTCGCCCTGGCGGCCGCGCGCCAGATGCGCGCGCGCAAGATTCAGCGCGCCGGTGCCGGTCTGCGGGCGGTAGCCCTTGTAAAACGCAAGGACATCGTCGAACGCCGCGCGGGTCATCGGGGCCTCGCTTGCCCGGCGCAGACGGTTCAGACCCGGCCAGTGGCCGTTGCGGTCGAGAAAGTCGAGGATCTCTGACGGGGCGCCGCGCCCGGCGCTCAGGCGGTACCACTCGATCAGGTCGGCCGCCGCCGGCCCGTCGCGTGCCGCCAGCGCCGCGGCCACGTCCCAACGGCCTGCCGCCATCGCCTCGAGCGCGCTGGCCAGCGGTCTCGGGGCAATCCGCGGCAAGTCCGCGGCCTGCGCCGCCAGGCTCGACAGACCCAGCCCGAAAAGCAGGGCGAGCACGCGCAACATCTCTTGCATTTCATCTCCGGCAAGGGGTAGACGACGCCAATCTAGGCGGCTTCAGGCCCGACGTCCATCGCGGGATGCCGTGCCGCGTGCGGATCATGGGCCACGGGGGGCCACGGGCCGGCCACCGGGACCGAAAAAGGAGCGTGTCATGTTCAAAGGATCTTTTCCAGCCCTCGTCACGCCGTTCCGCGACGGCGCGCTGGACCTCGACACGCTGGAAAAAGTGGTCGAGTGGCATGTCGCCGAGGGCAGTCACGGCCTCGTGCCCGTCGGCACCACCGGCGAAAGCCCGACGCTGAGCCACGAGGAACACGAGACGGTTGTGGCCGCAGTGGTGAGCGCCGCGGCTGGCCGCATCCCTGTGATCGCCGGCACCGGCAGCAACAACACCGTCGAGGCGATCCGCTTCATGCGGCACGCGCATTCGGTCGGCGCGGATGCGGCGCTGGTGGTCACCCCCTATTACAACAAGCCCAGCCAAGGCGGCATGATCGCGCATTTCACCGCGCTGCACGACTGCTGCGACCTGCCCATCATCATCTACAACATTCCCGGCCGCACGGCGGTGGACATGACACCCGACACGATGGGCGCGCTGGCAAGGCTGCCGCGCATCATCGGGGTCAAGGACGCCACCGGCGATCTGGCGCGGGTCTGCGCACAGCGGCTGACCTGCGGGCCGGACTTCATCCAGATCTCTGGCGAGGACCCGATCGCACACGGCTTCAACGCGGCGGGCGGTGTCGGCGTGATCTCGGTCACCGCAAACGTGGCACCGCGCCTCGTCGCGCAGGTGCAGGAGGCTACGCTGGCCGGCGATTTCGCGACCGCGCTGGAACTGCAGGACAGGCTGATGCCGCTGCACCGCGCGATCTTCACAGAGCCGGGCCTCGTGGGCGTCAAATACGCGATGTCCCGGCTGGGGCTTTGCAGCGACGAGGTCCGCCTGCCGCTGGTCGGCCTGAATGAGGCGACCAAGGCGCTGGTCGATCACGGGCTGCACCACGCCGGGCTGCTGGACTAGCCGCGCCAGCGCTCCAGCGCGTCCTCGTCCTCGTCGCGGGCGGCGACCCAGGCGGCGTCGGTCTCGGTGACTTCCTTCTTCCAGAACGGCGCGCGGGATTTCAGGTAATCCATCAGGAACTCGGCCGCCTCGAACGCGCAGGCGCGGTGGCGCGCGGCGGTGGCGACCATCATGATCGTCTCGTCCGGGGCCAGCCGCCCGTAGCGGTGCACGATCAGCGCGTCGCCGATCCCCCAGCGCGCCCGCGCCTCTTCGGCGATGCCGGTCAGCGCCTTCTCGGTCATGCCGGGGTAATGCTCGATCTCCATCGCGCGCAGCCCGCCGCCCAGATCGCGCACGAGGCCGGTGAAGGTCACGACCGCCCCCATGCCCGATTGCCGCGCGGCAAAGGCGTTGGCCTCTGCCCCGAGATCGAAGGGGGCTTCCTGCACGCGGACATCCATCGCCCTAGCCCCCGGTCATCGGCGGAAAGAACGCCACCTCGCGCGCGCCGGCCAGCGGCGCGTCGAAATCCGCCAGTTCCTGGTCGACCGCGACGCGCAGAGCCGACAGGTCGGCGAAGGCGGCGGCGTAGCGATCCTCGCGCGCGCGCAGGGCCTCGACCAGATCCATCACCGTGTCCGGCACCGTGTCGATCCGGTCCTTGGGGTGGCCGACACGTTCGCGCACCCAGGCGAAATAAAGCACATCCATCAGCGGTCATCCTTCAGATAGGGCACGGACTTGGCGAAATAATCCACGCCGGAGATCAGGGTCAGCGCGGCCGCCAGCCACAGCAGCCACATGCCGAAATACCCTGCCCAGACCATGCCCTGGTACTTCCACCAGAGGCCATGCAGATCCTCGACACGCTCTTCGAGAATATCCGCAACGAGGGCCGAATCCATGCCCTGTATCGCCATCTGGAAATAATGCACGAACACGCCTTGCGCAAACAGGACCGCGATGGCGATCATCTGCGCCGTGGTCTTCCACTTGGCCAGCTTCGTGACCTTCAGCGTCCCGGCGGTATCGCCCAGGAATTCGCGCAAGCCCGACACGAACACCTCGCGGAACAGGATCACCGTCGCCGGCAGCACCAGCCAGGGCGACATCGACGAATAGCCGACGATCACCATCAGCGCGATCACCACCATCGCCTTGTCGGCGATCGGGTCGAGCATGGTGCCGATCCGGGTCACCTGCTTCCAGCTGCGCGCGAGATAGCCGTCGAACCAGTCGGTGACCGCCGCGCCCACGAACAGGATCAGCGCGAACCAGTCGGCATAGGGCCGCGTGAAATAGAGAAACATCACCGCCACGGCCGGGGCCGCCAGCAGGCGCAGCATGGTCAGGATATTGGGCAAGGTCCATGTCATCGCCCCGTTCTAACCCGCCCGTCAGGCAAGGGAAAGCGCCGGATTGGGGGGACGGCCATGGCGCATATCGTCATCCTCGGGTCTCGGAGATCCTCGGGTCGAGCCCGAGGATGACGGCACGCCCCGACCGGGCCTCAGCCCTTTTCATGGAAGAAATCGAACAGCTTCTGCGCCAGCCCGTCCGACACGCCCTCGACCGCCTTGAGATCGGCGAGATTGGCGCGGCTGACGGCCTTGGCGGACCCGAAATGCGCCAGAAGCGCGCGCTTGCGGGCCGCGCCGACGCCGGGCACCTCGTCGAGCGGCGTGGCCGAGACCGACTTGGCGCGCTTGGCGCGATGCGTGCCGATGGCGAAGCGGTGCGCCTCGTCGCGCAGGCGCTGGATGAAATAGAGCACCGGGTCGCCGCGCCGCAGCGCCATCGGGCGCTTGCCGACACGGTGGAACTCCTCCTTGCCGTGGTCGCGGTCCACGCCCTTGGCGACGCCGACCATCGGGATGTCGGCCACGCCCATCTCCTGCATGATCGAGGCGACCGCGCTGACCTGCCCCGCGCCGCCATCGATCAGGATCAGGTCGGGCCACTGGCCTTGGCCGCGATCGGGATCCTCTTTCAGCAGGCGCTTGAAGCGGCGCGTCAGGACCTCCTTCATCATCCCGAAATCGTCGCCGGGGGTCAGATCATCGCCCTTGATGTTGAACTTGCGGTACTGGTTTTTCATCATCCCCTCAGGGCCCGCGACGATCATGGCGCCGACGGCGTAGGACCCTTGGATGTGGCTGTTGTCATAGACCTCGATCCGCTGCGGGGGACCCGGCAGGTCGAACGCCTCGGCCAGCCCCTTCAGAAGCTTGCCCTGCGTGGCGCTCTCGGCCATCTTGCGCGCGAGGCTTTCGCGCGCGTTGCGCAGCGCGGCATCGATCAGCTCGGCCTTCTCGCCGCGCTGCGGCACGCTGATGGTCACCTTGCGCCCCAGCTTCTCGCCCAGCATCTCGCTCATCAGGTCGGGGCTGTCGATGGCATGCGACAGAAGCAGCGCGCGCGGGGGCTCCTTGTCGGCGTAGAACTGGCCGATGAACGCCTCGAGCACCTCGGGCTCCTCGACATCGGCGCCGACGCGCGGGTAGAAATCGCGGTTGCCCCAGTTCTGGCCCGCGCGGATAAAGAACACCTGAACGCAGGCCTGCCCATTTTCCAGATGCAGGGCGATCACGTCGGCTTCGGTCACGGTGCGCGGGTTGATGCCCTGCGCGCTCTGCACCTGCGTCAGCGCCTTGATCCGGTCGCGCAGCGCCGCGGCGCGCTCGAACTCCATCGCCTCGGACGCCTCGGCCATCTGCGACGCCAGCTTTTCCTGGATCTCGGTCGAGCGGCCGGACAGGTAGCGTTCGGCGTCGCGCACCTGTTGTGCGTATTCAGCCTTCGAGATCTTGCCGACGCAGGGCGCGGTGCAGCGCTTGATCTGGTATTGCAGGCAGGGCCGCGTGCGGCTTTCAAACATCGTGTCGGTGCAGTTGCGCAGCTGAAAGACGCGCTGCAACTGTGCCAGCGTGCGGTTGACCGCGCCGGCCGATGCGAACGGGCCATAATAGCTGCCCTTGTCGCGCTTGGTGCCGCGATGCTTGCGGATCTGCGGATAGTCATGCGCGGTCACAAGGATGTTCGGGAAACTCTTGTCGTCGCGCAGCAGCACGTTGTAGCGCGGCTTGAGCTGCTTGATGAGGTTCTGCTCCAGCAGCAGCGCCTCGGTCTCGGTTGCGGTGGTCAGGAACATCATCGACGCGGTTTCCGAGATCATCCGCGCGATCCGCGCCGTGTGCCCGGTCGGCCGCGCATAGTTCGACACCCGCGCCCGCAGGTTGCGCGCCTTGCCGACGTACAGCACCCGCGCCTGCGCATCCAGCATGCGGTATACCCCCGGCGAGGCGTCGAGGCTGCGCAGGTAGTCGCGGATCACCGCGGGGCCGGTTTTCGGCGTGTCTGTGGTGTCTGATGAAGTCATTTCTTCTTAGCTATGATTCCCATCCGCGCCTGCAATGCCAAGAGGCAAAGGACAAGCTTGAAGAGATCCACCATTCCTGTGGATAAGTCTGATGATAAAATTCCGTGAGCCGGAATTTTTCTTTGTCTCAGGCGCACTTCTTCGGTTTGCCGCGATTTTAGGCATAAGTTCAAGTCACTGTTTTTATTGTTAAAAATAATGCGTCATCGGCAGGATATTGAAAACGCTCAGGATTTTGTAACGGTTGAGTGACGCCGGCGTGACCAGTGCAAAAGTTAAGGATGCGTTAACGTTTTGCTATTCAACTCCTAGCACATCTGGCGTGCGCCAGCCGAGATGCTGACCGCCATCCACGCAGATCAACTGCCCGGTGACGCCGGGCGCACGCAGAAGGTAGACCAGCGCTCCGGTGATCTCGTCAGCGTCGGCGCCGCGCGCGAGGATCGTCGCGGCGCGCTGCCGCGAGAAGTGCTGCGCGCTTTGCCGAAGGCCCTGCAATGTCGGACCCGGGCCGATGGCATTGACCCGCAGGCGCGGCGCGAGCGCCTGCGCGGCGGTCTGCGTGAACGCCCACAGCCCCATCTTGGCGATCGTGTAGGTCATGAACTCGGGCGTCAGCTTGCGCACCCGCTGATCGATCATGTTGACCACCAGGCCCTGCGCCACGGGCTCGTCATGGGCGTCGATCATGGGTTCCGGGACCTGCCGCGCCAGTTCCTGTGTCAACACGAAGGGCGCACGCAGGTTGCTTTCCATGTGCCGGTCCCAATGCGCGCGGCTCGCGGTGTCGATATTGTCGTACTCGAAGATCGAGGCGTTGTTGACCAGCACACTCACGGCGCCGCCCAGCCCCTCTGCGGCGCGGGCCACAAGCGGCGTCACCTGTGTTTCGTCCAGAAGATCGGCCTGCAACGACGCCGCGCGACGACCCATCCCGCGGATCTCGGCCACCACATCCTCGGCCGCCTCGGCCGAGCGATCGTAATGCACCGCCACGTCAAAGCCCTGACGCGCCAGTTCCAATGCTATCGCACGGCCCAGGCGTTTGCCCGCCCCGGTTACCAAAGCTCGTGTCATGTCGCGCCCCGCCTATGCCAACACGAACATGACATAGGCCACGTAGCCGCAGGTCAACCCGATCCCGGTCACCCGACCGATATCGCAGCGCATGAACACGAACGGGATCAGGATCAGCGAAGCGGCCAGCATCACCCACAGATCGAAGGTCAGGAATTCGGCATTGACCGGCACGTCGCCGACCAGCGCGGTGATCCCGATGATCGCCAGAAGGTTGAACATGTTCGACCCGATCACGTTGCCCAGCGCGACATCGGCCTGTTTGCGCAGCGCCGCCATTACCGTCGTCGCAAGCTCCGGCAGGGAGGTGCCCAGCGCAACGAGGGTCAGGCCGATCGCCGCGTCGCGCACGCCGTAGCGCGCCGCCAGGATCGAGGCATTGTCGACCAGAAGGTCGGCGCCCAGGGGCAGGCCGATCAGTCCTACGATCAGGAATACGACGATCTTCCACCACGGCATGTCGGGATCGGCGCCCTCGACCTCGTCGGGACTGTCGGCGGCCGCCAGCGCCGCGTCGCGCCGATGCGACAGCGCATCGCGCAGCGCCACGCCAAGGATCAGCGCCAGCGCCGCCAGCAGGATCAGCCCGGCGATCCAGTCGAAGATGCCGCGAAAGGCCAGCGCGATGAACAACACGCTGGCCGCCAGCATCTGCAGGTAGGACTTGCCACAGCGACAGCCGCTGGTATGCATCACCGCGAGGATCGCGGGGATACCCAGCACCAGCAGGATGTTGGCGGTGTTGGATCCCACCACGTTGCCCAGCGCCAGCCCCGGTTTGCCTGTCAGCACCGCGTTGACGGAAATCAGAAGCTCGGGCGCCGAGGTGCCGAAGGCGACGATGGTCAGGCTGACGATCAGCGCCGGCACGCCCACCCGAAGGCTTAGGTTCACTGCACCCCGAACCAGCGCATCGCCGGCCAGGAGCAGGATCGCCAGCCCGACGGCGACAAGGAGCCACGGCATCATGACTTGGGACCGCGCTCGCACTGGCACGGGCCCTTGCCGATCCGGTAGCGCCCGCATTTGCGGCATTTCGCGGCGGCAAGGCGCGCCTGCCCGGGAAAGCGCAGCTTGCCGAACATCGCCAGCACACCCATCGCCAGAAGGAAGAGAACGACGATCTTGACGATCATGTCAAAGCCCGAACCGGGCGAAGCTCGCCCGTTCCTCGACGGCTCCGAGGGCGTCCTGGGCCAGCGTCGCGCCGAAGCGCGCCAGCAGGCCCCGCCGCGGCCCGTATTTCGCGAAGCGCACCTTGTCGCCGTAAAGCTCCTTCATCTTAGGCTCGATATGCCCGATCCCGTCGGCCAGTCCCAGATCCACGCTGCGCTGGCCCAGCCAGAACTCGCCGGTGAAAATCTCGGGATCGTCGGCCAGCTTGTCGCCGCGCCGCGCCTTCACGTGGTCGATGAACGCCTCGTGGATCTCGCCCAGAAGGCCCTTGAGACGGGTCACGTCCTCGGGCTTTTCGGGCAGGAACGGGTCGAGCGTGCTTTTCGACTTGCCGGCGGTGTAGACCCGCCGCTCGATCCCCTGACGGGTCAGGAAGACCTGCGCGCCAAAGCCCGCCGAGATCACCCCGATCGAGCCCAGGATCGAGGATCTGTCGGCCCAGATATCGTCGGCAGCGACCGCCAGCCAGTACCCGCCCGAGGCCGCGACATCCTCGACGAAGGCATGCACGGGGATCTTCTTTTCCTCGGCCAGCCGGCGGATGCGCGCCGCGATCAGCGAGCTTTGCACCGGCGAGCCCCCGGGCGAATTGATCACCAGCGCCACCGCGGCGGGCTTGCCCCGCGCGAACGCCTTCTCGATGACCGGGCCGATCGCCTCGTCGCTCAGGGGCGCGCGCGCACCTGCGCCGATCATGCCCGACAGGCGGATGACCGCGACGACGGGCTTTCGGTTGATGAAGGGGATGCGGAATTTCATGACGCTCGATCTAGCCTCCGTGGGCAGGACAAACAAGACAGGAGGATGGCGCGCGGCCTCACGCCTTGATGCGGTAGCCGGTCGCGAAGATCCACCAGACGATCCCGAGGCACAGCCCGAAGAACAACGCGATTGCAGCCAAGCTGACCCCGATCCCGACATCGGCGACCCCGAAGAACGACCAACGGAACCCCGAGATCAGGTAGACGATCGGGTTCAGCAGCGCCACAGGCTGCCACGCCTCAGGCAGCATCGAGACCGAGTAGAACGCCCCGCCGAGGAACACCAGCGGGGTGATGACCAGCAGCGGAACAAGCTGCAATTGCTGGAAATTTTCCGACCAGATGCCGATGATGAACCCGAACAGCGAGAACGCGATCGAGATCATCACCAGGAACAGCAGCATCATCGCCGGGTGCCGGATCTCGAAATCGATGAAGAACTGCGCGGTGAAAAGGATCACCGCCCCGATCGCGAAGGCCTTGGTCGCGGCCGCACCGACATAGCCCAGCACAATCTCGAAGAAGTTGATCGGCGCCGAGAGGTGCTCGTAGATGGTGCCGATGAATTTGGGGAAATAGATCCCGAAAGAGGCGTTGGAGATCGCCTGGTTCATCACGCTAAGCATGATGAGGCCGGGCACGATGAAGGCGCCGTAGCTGACACCCTCGACCTGCTCGATGCGCCCGCCGATCGCGGCGCCGAAGACCACGAAGTAAAGCGTTGTGGAAATCACCGGCGACAGCAGCGATTCGAAGATCGTGCGGAAGAACCGCTTCATCTCGTAGACATACATCGCGCGAATGGCATAGAAATTCATGCCGCATCCTCCTGCACGAGACTGACGAAGATCTCTTCCAGACTGCTCGTCCGGGTCTCGATATCGCGCAGCGTCAGCCCCTCGCGCGTCAGCGCCTGCAACAGCCGGGTGATCCCGGTGCCCTGCCCGCGCGTGTCGTAATGATAGATCAGCGCGTGCCCCTCCTCGACCCGCTCAAGCGCGTATTTCTCCAGCGCCGCGGGGACCTCGTCGACCGGTTCTGCCAGTTCGATCTTCAGCGACTTGCGCCCAAGTCTGCGCATCAGCGCCGCCTTTTCCTCGACCAGCAGCACCTCGCCGCGGTTGATCACCGCGATCCGGTCGGCCATCGCCTCGGCCTCTTCGAGGTAATGCGTGGTCAGGATGATCGTCACGCCCTGCTCCTTCAGGCCGCGCACAACGTCCCACATCTCGCGGCGCAGTTCCACGTCGACGCCGGCCGTCGGCTCGTCGAGAAACAGCACCCGCGGCTCGTGGCACAGCGCCTTGGCGATCAGCACCCGGCGCTTCATGCCGCCCGACAATTCGCGGGTGCGCGCATTGCGCTTGTCCCATAATGACAACTGCCGCAACACCCGCTCGACGACCGCGTTGTCGCGCGGCTTGCCGAACAGCCCGCGCGAGAACTGCACGGTGTTCATCACCTTCTCGAACGGCTCGAGCGCGATCTCCTGCGGCACCAGCCCGACCATCGACCGCGCGCCGCGATAGCCGGTGACGATGTCGTGCCCGCCAATCTCGGCGGTCCCCTCGGTGGGCGTGGTGATCCCGCATAGCGCCGAGATCAGCGTCGTCTTGCCGGCGCCGTTGGGCCCCAACAGCGCGATGATCTCGCCCTCTTCGATATCCAGCGACACGTCGCGCAGCGCCTGCGATCCGTCACCGTATGTCTTGCCCATATTGCGGACCTTGACGATGGTGGTCATGCCTGTCCCTCTTCGCGTTCGCGGGGAACCTAGAGGTTTACCGCGCCAGTGCAATGGGCTCGCAGCCAATGCCAGCCTAGTCGAGCGTGGCGATCGCCGCGCGCAGCGTGCTCAGCCCCTCGCCGGTCTCGGCCGAGGTCAGGATCAGTTCGGGAAAAGCCGCCGGATGCGACGCCAGCCTTTCGCGCACCTGCGCCAGCACCTGGTCGCGGGTCGCGGCGTTGATCTTGTCGGTCTTGGTCAGCACGCATTGGAACGTCACCGCCGAGCTGTCCAGAAGCCTCATGATCTCCTCGTCGACGGTCTTGATGCCGTGGCGCGCATCGACAAGAACGAAGGCCCGGCGCAGCGTGGCGCGGCCCGACAGGTACTGCTTCAGCAGCGCCTGCCATTGCCGCACCACCGCCACCGGCGCATTGGCAAAGCCGTAGCCCGGCAGATCCACCAGGTAATGGCTGTCTCCGGCCGTGAAAAAGTTGATCTCCTGCGTGCGGCCGGGCGTGTTCGACGCCCGCGCCAGCGCGCGGCGCCCGGTCACCACGTTGATCAGCGTGGATTTCCCGACATTCGAACGGCCAGCGAAGCAGACCTCGGGCCGGTCGGCGGGCGGCAGGCCGTCCATCGCCACCACGCCTTTCAGGAAATCGACCGACCCGGCAAAGAGCATGCGCCCGCGCTCGCCCGCCTCCGGATCCGGCCCATCCGCGACGGGGAAGGGCAGCGCCATCACGCCGCCCCGCGCCGCGGGCACATCTTGTACGGGCCGACTGTCGGTCTCACTTCTTGTTGTCCGTGCCTGTCTGCGGCGTTTTCTTCTTGAAGCTCGACATGATGTTACCGAACACGTCCGGCTTGTAGCCCTGGCTGCGCATGATCAGATATTGCTGGCTGAAGGTGATCACGTTGTTGGCGATCCAGTAGATCACGAGACCGCTGGCAAAGCTGCCCAGCATGAACATGAAGACCCACGGCATCCAGGCAAAGATCATCTTCTGTGTCGGATCGGTCGGCGCCGGGTTCAGCTTCTGCTGCAGCCACATCGACACGCCCAGGCATAGCGGCAGGATGCCGATGAAGATCAGCGCCATGATCGATCCCGGCTCTGGCGCGGCCCAGGGCAGGATGCCCCAGAGATTGTAAAGCGAGGACGGATCGGGCGCCGACAGGTCGCGGATCCAGCCGATCCACGGCGCGTGCCGCAATTCGAGCGTGACGAAGATCACCTTGTAGAGCGAGAAGAAGATCGGGATCTGCAGCAGGATCGGCAGACAGCCCGAGGCGGGGTTGACCTTCTCCTTCTTGTAAAGCTCCATCATCTCCTTCTGAAGCTTCTGCTTGTCGTCGCCGGCCTGCTCCTTGATCTGCTCCATCTGCGGCTGAAGCTCCTTCATCTTCGCCATCGAGACGTAGGATTTGTAGGCCAGCGGCAACAGCACGATCTTGATCAGAAGGGTCAGGCCGATGATCGCCCAGCCCATGTTGCCGATCAGCACGTTGAGCCAGTGCAGCACCGCGAAGATCGGCTTGGTCAGGAAGAAGAACCAGCCCCAGTCGATGGAATCGAGAAACCGCGCGACGCCGGCCTCGTTCTGGTAGCTGCGGATCGTCGCCCATTCCTTCGCCCCGGCGAAGAGCCGGGTGTCGGATACCGAGGTCTCGCCGGGCGCGAGGCTGCGGGTGGGCTGCACGGTCTCGGTCTGGTAGATGCCGCGGCGCGGATCGTACTTGCTCACCGCCTTGAACGGGCTGCCCTGTTCCGGGATCAGCGTGGTCATCCAGTAATGATCGGTGATCCCGATCCAGCCGTTCTCGCTGACCTGCGTGACCTCGGCGGGAGCCCCCTCGCGGGGGTTGAACTCGTATTCCTCGACATTGGAATAGCTGGTTTCGGTCAGCTCGCCATCGGCCATGCCGACCACGCCCTCGTGCAGGATGAAAAAATTCTTCAGGTCATCCGGCGTCCCGTGCCGCGCGAGGATGCCGTAGGGCGCAAGGCTGACGGTCTGGTCACCGCCATTCTCGACGCTTTGGCGCACCGAGAACATGTAATCGTCGTCCACGCTCAGCTCGCGCCGGAACTCGAGGCCCGCGCCGTTGTCCCAGCGAAGGGTCACGGGGCTGTCGGGGGTCAGCGTGCCGCCGCTCTCGATCTCCCAGACGGTGTTGGCGCCCGGCACGTCCTCGGATGTCAGCCCGCTGCCCGGGGCCCAACCGTAAAGCGCGTAATAGGGATTGTCGGTGCCGACCGGCGACAGAAGACGTACGATCTCCGCGTCGGGTTCGATGGTTTCGCGGTAATTCTTGAGCAGAAGCTCGTCGATCCGCCCGCCCTGCAACGACACGCTGCCCTTGAGGCGCGGCGTGTCGATATCGAGACGCGGGGCGTCGAGGGCTTCCTCGGGACCCTCGCCCGAGGTGCCGCCGGTCGTGGCGTCGGTCGATCCCGGCCCGGTTTCGGCGCGCGGCGGCGTCAGCTCGCCCTGAGTCTCGCTGACGGTCTGGTTGGGGTCGACAGGCTCGGTTTCCGGCGGCGGGAACATCACGAACCAGACAAGGATCACGACGAAGCTGAGCGCCGTCGCGAGAATGAGGTTCTTGTTCTGATCATCCATGATCCGGCACCGTCCGTGTGTTGAAGGTCTCGCGGGCGTTCAACAGAGTGCGGTGCCAAAGGTCAAGGGGTTTCCGGGCACGCTTGTGGCGGGTCCGGTGCCAGCGCACCGTGAAACCGGATCGCCGACGCCCCGTCGCGCACCGCCTGCGCAAGCGCCGATTCGGCCGCCCGGATCATCCCGCGCCCCGACCGGTCGGTCACCGCGTCCGCCATGCAGATCCCCAGCGCCACACTGGGGCCGGGTGGATTTGACGCGCGCGGCGCGGGCCCCGAGAGCGCATCCTGCAGCCGCGTGCCCAACGCCGTCAGCGCCGCATGCGTCAGGCCTGAACCCGGGGCGAGCAGGATTGCCACCCGCCCCGGCGACAGCTCGAACAGAAGATCATCGTCGCGCAACACCCGCGATAGCCGGTCGAGACAGGATCTCGCGACCCCGCCATCCCCGACATCGATCCGGGCGATGACCAGCGCGAAACTCGCGTCGGACTTGCGCAACGACAGACACCGCTCGTCGATGGCGGCACGTAGCGGGTGCAGGGCGTCCACGGTCTCGCGCGACGCCGAAACGCCGCGCCGCTCTGCGATCAACAATCCGCCAAGAAGCCCGAAGGGCAGCATCAACAGCCCGGCGCCCGCGCCGAACCAAGCCAGCGCCAGCCCGCAGGCGATCGCGAAGATCGCCGCCTCTGCCCAATGCGCCCGCAATAGGCGCGCTCCCTCGGCGGGGGCGAGTGTCGTGGAACTGCGGCGGTCCATGCCATCTCCTGTCCGAATTCGGCCGACCTTAGACAGGCAGGATTAAGAAACGGCGAATTCCGCAGCGCGATCTGAGCCGGATCTTGAAGATCCGGCACGCTCGCGCTCAGCTTGCGCCGTCGCCGATCCATGCCGCGATGATCGCGCGGGCGCTGTCGCTGTTCCAGTCGGCATCGCCCTGCAGCCGCGCGACCTCGCGCCCCTGCGGATCCAGAAGCACGGTGATCGGCAGGCCGAACACGCCCATCGACCGTGCCAGCGCGCTTTTGGGGTCGCGGTGCAGCGGCAGGTTCTCGACGCCGATCTCGTCGAAGAATTTCTTCATCGCCGGGGCTGGGTTGCGCCCCGTGGCGATGGTGACCACCGCGAAATCCTCGCCCCCGAGCGCGTCTTGCAGGGCCGACAGCGTGGGCATCTCGTGCCGACAGGGCGCGCACCACGTGGCCCAGAAATTGACCACCAGGTGCTGTCCCTTGTAATCGGCAAGCGTCATCTCGCCACCTTCGGCGGTCACGAACGCGACCCCGGGCGCGGCCTCGGGGGTCTCGTGAAAGGACAGCTTCTTCATGTCGCCGTCGCGCAGCGCCGCGAGCGCCGACATATCGGCCAGCGCAGCGTTTGCACCAAGGCCGAGGGCGATATAAAGGATCAGGACGGATATGCGTTTCATGACTTCCTCCGAAGGGCCGGGCAGAATGACGGACACGACCTCGAACCAGATGTGGGGCGGCCGCTTCGCCGCAGGGCCGGACGCGATCATGGAGGCAATCAACGCCTCGATCTCGTTC
The DNA here is from genome assembly GCF_037083785.1 of Roseovarius sp. D22-M7. NCBI lineage: Bacteria > Pseudomonadati > Pseudomonadota > Alphaproteobacteria > Rhodobacterales > Roseobacteraceae > Roseovarius > Roseovarius sp. D22-M7. Next base: position 11,596 of record NZ_JBAPKY010000012.1, on the reverse strand, counting down.
GACAAGCGGATGGCGGTGCAGGACATCGCCGGATCGCGTGCCCATGCCGCCATGCTCGCCGCCACCGGCATCATCACCGATAGCGATGCCGAGGCGATGAGGGAAGGCCTGCTCACGATCTTGTCAGAGATCGAGGACGGCGAGTTCACCTTTTCCACCGCGCTCGAGGACATCCACATGAATGTCGAGGCGCGGCTGACCGCGCTGATCGGGCCGCGCGCCGGGCGGCTGCACACCGCGCGCTCGCGCAATGACCAGGTGGCCACCGATTTCCGGCTCTGGGTGCGCGATCAGCTCGATGCCGCGGACGCGGGCCTTCAGGCGCTGATGCGCGCGCTGGTGGGCCAGGCCGAGGCGGGCGCGGACTGGGTGATGCCCGGCTTCACCCATCTGCAGACCGCCCAGCCGGTGACCTGGGGCCATCACATGATGGCCTATGTCGAGATGTTCGCCCGCGATCTGGGCCGCGTCCGCGACGCGCGCGCACGGATGAACGAATGCCCGCTGGGCGCGGCGGCGCTGGCCGGAACATCCTTTCCCATCGACCGCGACATGACCGCGCAGGAGCTCGGGTTCGACCGGCCCTGTGCGAATTCCTTGGATGCCGTCAGCGACCGCGACTTCGCGCTGGAATTCCTAGGTGTGGCCAGCATCACGGCCATGCATCTCAGCCGCATGGCCGAAGAGCTGGTGATCTGGTCCTCGTCGCAGTTCCGGTTCGTGGCGCTGTCTGACCGGTTCTCGACTGGATCGTCGATCATGCCGCAGAAGAAGAACCCCGACGCTGCGGAACTGATCCGCGCCAAGGTGGGCCGGATCTTCGGCGCGAACGTGGCGCTGATGACGGTGATGAAGGGCCTGCCGCTGGCCTATTCCAAGGACATGCAGGAAGACAAGGAACAGGTCTTCGACGCCGCCGACACGCTGATGCTGGCGCTCGCCGCGATGGAAGGCATGGTGCGCGACATGGCGGCGCAGCAGGGCAATCTGGAGGAGGCCGCAGCCTCCGGGTTTTCCACGGCCACCGACCTCGCCGACTGGCTGGTGCGGGTGGCGGGCCTGCCGTTCCGCGAGGCGCATCACGTCACCGGCACCCTCGTGGCGCGGGCCGAGGCGCAGGGCGTTGACCTGCCGGACCTGGATCTGGCCGAAATGCAGGCGGTCCATGGCGACATCGACGCATCGGTTTACGCTGTGCTAGGCGTGCATAATTCCGTCGCCTCGCGCACCAGCCATGGCGGCACGGCGCCCGAGCAGGTGCGCGCGCAGGTGGCCCGATGGAAGGAGCGTCTGGGATGAAACGGATCGGACTTGGCGTGATCGGCCTTCTGGTACTTGCAGCCTGCGGCGTCGAGGGCCCGCCGCTGCGCCCGTCAGTCGGCGCGACGATCAGCGCGGGCTCGGGCGGGGTGCATACCAGCGTCCGCACCGGCGCACGTGTGGGCAATGTGAATGTCGGCGTGGGGGTCGGGCTATGAGATGGGTTTTCGCCGCATTGGCGCTTTGGGGCGCGGTGCATCCGATGTATTACTTCATGTCCTACATGGCCGCCAATGACTGGAGCCTCGCGGCGCTGATCGACGCGTGGTATGTCAATGACAGCACGACCGGCCTGACCTGGGACCTGACCATCGCGGCGATCGCCCTGACCGTCTGGATCGTGGCCGAGGTCGCCCACCGTCGGTTCTGGCTTGGGCTGATCGCCATCCCGGCCACGTTCTGCATCGGCGTCAGTTGCGGCCTGCCGCTCTATCTCTTTCTGCGGTCCCGGTAACCGTCGAAATTCCTCAATCATGAAGATAGTGTGAACATGTTCACATCTACTTATGCGGGAATCCCCCATGGTCGGATGGCTGGCACGCGTCAGCAGATCATCCAACCCAAGAAAGGGAACTTGTCATGAAGATCCGTATTTTCTCCTCCGCCCTCCTCCTCGCCGCAACCGTCTCGGCCCCGGCCCTTGCCAAGGACGTGCAGGCCGGCCCGATCTGGAGCAATGATGACGCCGCCATGAAATGCCCGGCCGCGGCCGCTGCGGTGCACGGCACGTGGAACGGCAACTGGACCACGACGGTTCCCAGCCGCATGTCGGTCTGCGGCGTCGACGATATCAATCCGCAGGACGTGCAGGCCGGCCCGATCTGGAGCAACGAGGACGCCAACGTCAAATGCCCGGTCGCGGCGGCGGCGGTCAACGGCGCATGGAACGGCCAGTGGACCACCACGGAAGAAGGCAAGATGTCGGTCTGCGGCGTGCTGTTCTGACATCCATGCCTCTGCAATCCAAGGCGGTCCCGGTTCCCCCGGGGCCGCCAACCTGACCAAAGGGGCTGGCCCCGGATCGCGCGCTGCGCTACGTGACGGTGGCAGGCGAACGGAGGTCTCCTTGGATCATTTTCTTTACCGTGACGGCGCGCTTCACGCCGAGGATGTACCGCTGGCCGAGATCGCCGCATCCGCCGGCACGCCCTTCTACTGCTATTCCACCGCCACGCTGACCCGGCATTTCCGGCTGTTCGACGCGGCGCTTGCGGGCATGGACCACCTTGTCTGCTACGCGATGAAGGCCGCCAGCAACCAGGCGATCCTGAAAACGCTGGCCAATCTTGGCGCCGGGATGGACGTGGTGTCGGGCGGCGAATACGCCCGGGCGAAGGCCGCCGGCGTGCCCGGCGACCGCATCGTGTTCTCCGGCGTCGGCAAGACCGGCGACGAGATGCGCATGGCGCTGAAGGGCGGCGTGCGCCAGTTCAACGTCGAAAGCGAGCCGGAACTGGACCTGCTCAGCGCGGTGGCGACCAGGCTCGGCGTCACGGCGCCGATCACCGTGCGCGTCAACCCGGATGTGGACGCACGCACTCATGCCAAGATCGCCACCGGCAAGAGCGAGAACAAGTTCGGCATCCCGATCAGCCGCGCCCGCGCCGTCTACGCGCAGGCCGCGACGCTGCCCGGCATCGAGGTGGTGGGCATCGACGTGCATATCGGCAGCCAGCTGACCGATCTGGAGCCGTTCCGTCAGGCCTATCGCAAGGTGGCCGAGCTGACCGAGACGCTGCGCGCCGACGGCCACCAGATCCGGCGGCTGGACCTCGGCGGGGGCCTTGGCATCCCCTACACCCGCGACAACACCGCACCGCCGCCGCCCGACGCCTACGGCGCACTGATCGCCGAGACCTTGGGCCATCTGGGCTGCGAGATCGAGATCGAGCCGGGGCGGCTGATCGTCGGCAATGCCGGGATCCTCGTCGCGCAGGTGGTCTACGTGAAATCCGGCGAGGGGCGCGACTTCCTGATCCTCGACGCGGCGATGAACGACCTGATCCGCCCGGCCATGTACGACGCGCATCACGATATCGTGCCGCTGACCGAGCCCACGGCCGGCGCCGGGCGGATGCCCTACGACGTGGTCGGCCCGGTCTGCGAATCGGGCGACACCTTCGCCAAGGGGCGTCTGCTGCCGCCTCTGAAGGCAGGCGATCTGGTCGCCTTCCGCAGCGCCGGCGCCTATGGCGCGGTGATGGCCAGCGAATACAACACGCGGCCGCTGATCCCCGAAGTGCTGGTCGACGGGCAGGACTTCGCCGTGATCCGCGCACGCCCGACATTTGACGAGATGATAAATCGCGATACACTCCCACCATGGCTTTGACGCGGGGCGCGTGCAAAGCCCGCTGACGAGGTGCCGCTCATGGCCGACACGCAAGACCCCCTGACAACCGTAACCGCCCGCTTGCGGCGTCCCCTTCTTCTGACATGGGCGGGGCTGATCGCCGAACGGCTCGTCCGCGCCCTTTGGCCGGTCTGGAGCTTGCTGGCCCTCGCCGCCGCGCTTCTGATGCTGGGCGTACAGGATGTGCTGGGGATCGAGACCGTCTGGACCCTCGGCGCACTGATGGGAATTGCGACGCTCGGGCTTTTGGTGCGCGGACTGGGGCGGCTGCGGCTGCCGCACAGAGCCGACGCGCTGGCGCGCCTCGACGACACGTTGCCCGGCCGGCCCTTCGCGGCGCTCGCCGATCACCAAGCGGTGGGCGCCGGCGATGCCGGATCGCAGGCGCTATGGCGCGTCCACCAGCAGCGCATGGCGGCGCGCGCCGCCGGGGCGCAGGCGGTCGAGCCCGACTTGCGCCTGTCGCGCCACGACCCGTTCGGGCTGCGCTACGTCGCGTTGCTGACGCTGGTGATGGCGCTTCTCTTCGGGTCGATCTGGCGCGCGGGATCGGTCACCGACATGATGCCCGGTGGGGGCGGCGGGGCGGCACTCGCCCAGGGCCCGACATGGGAAGGCTGGGTCGAGCCGCCGCGCTACACCGGTCGCCCCAGCCTCTACCTCGCCGACCAGACCGGCACGCTGCGCGCGCCCGAGGGCAGCGAGGTCACGCTGCGCTTCTACGGCGCGGCGGACGCCTACGCACTGCGCGAAACAGTCTCGGGCACCGCTCCCGCCACGCCTGAACCCGACACGGAGATAGATCCCGATCGCGCGCCGGAACAGTCCTTCGAGATCGCCCGCGATGGCGAACTGCGAGTCGATGGCCCCGGCGGGCGGATTTGGGAGGTCGAGGCGATCGCCGACGTGGCCCCCGAAGTCACGCTGATGGAGGACGAGGTCAAGACCGCCTTCGACGGCCAGACCAGCCTGCCCTTCGCGGCGGAAGACGATTACGGCGTGGTCGCTGGCACCGCGCGGATCACCCTCGATCTCGACGCGGTGGACCGCCGCCACGGGCTTGCCACCGATCCCGAACCGCGCGATCCGCTGACACTGGACCTGCCGATGCCGCTTTCCGGCGACCGGGCGGACTTCACCGAGACGCTGATCGAGAACCTGTCGCAGCATCCCTGGGCGCATCTGCCGGTCACCGTAAAGCTGCAGGTCGAGGACGCGATCGGGCAGACCGGACAGTCCGACCCCGTGACGATGGACCTTCCGGCGCGCCGCTTCTTCAACCCGATGGCGGCGGCGGTGATCGAGCAGCGGCGCGACCTACTGTGGTCACGCGACAATGGACGCCGCGTCGCCCAGGTGCTGCGCGCCGTTTCCTACAAGCCTCGCGAGGGGCTCTTCCGGTCCGAAGCCGCGTATCTGCGGCTGCGGGTGATCATCCGCCGGCTGGAATCCGGCCTCGAGGGCGGGCTGGATAATGACCGACGCGACGAGATCGCGCAGGCGCTCTGGGATCTCGGCCTGCTGCTTGAGGACGGCAATCTCGACGACGCTCTGGAACGGATGCGCGACGCGCAGGAACGCCTCAGCGAGGCGATGCGCAACGGCGCCAGCGAAGAGGAGATTGCCCGCCTGATGCAGGACCTCCGCGCCGCCACAGAAGACTACCTGCGCCAGAAGATGCAGCAGGCGCAGCGCGAGGACCCCGAGGGCGGCGACGACCAGCGCAGCGCGGAAAATATGATGCAGATGAACCAACAGGATCTGCAGGACATGATGGACCGCATCCAGGAGCTGATGAACGAGGGCCGCTTCGCCGAGGCGCAGCAGGCGCTCGAGGAATTCCAGCGCATGATGGAGAACATGCAGGTCACCCAAGGCCAGGGCGGTCAGGGGCAATCGCCGGGACAGGAGGCGATGGAGGGCCTCGCGGAGACGCTGCGCGACCAGCAGGGCCTGTCAGACCAAGCCTTCCGCGACCTGCAGGACCAGTTCAATCCCGGCGGTCAACCGGGCCAGCCGCAGGGCAACCAAGGGCAGCGCGGCCAAGGTCAGGGCGGACAGCCCGGCCAACCCGGCCAGGGCGGCACGCAACCCGGCGAGGGCCAGCGCGGACAGGGCCAGAACGGACAGGGGCAAAACGGTCAGGGCCAGGCCGAGGGCGATCTTGCCGACCGGCAAGAGGCGCTGCGCCGCGAGCTGGAGCGTCAGCGCCAAGGCCTGCCGGGGCTCGGCGGCGAGGCCGGCGATGCCGCTCGCGGCGCACTGGAGGATGCCGAAAGGTCGATGGAGCGTGCCGAAGAGGCGCTGCGCGGCGATGACCTTGCAGGTGCCATCGACAACCAGGCCGACGCGATGGAATCGCTGCGCGAGGGCATGCGCAACATGGGCGAGGCGCTGGCCGAACAGCAGCAGAACCCCGGCGGACAGGGCGAGGGCGAGGGCGCGCCGGGACAGGCGCAGGCCGACCCATTGGGCCGCGAAAGCGGACAGGGCGGCCGCCTCGGCACGCAAAGCGAGCTGTTGCAGGGCGAGGATGTCTATCGCCGCGCGCGCGACCTTCTCGACGAGATCCGCCGCCGCTCGGGCGAGGGCGACCGCCCGGAGCTCGAGCTTGACTACCTCGAACGGCTGCTCGAACGCTTCTGATCGCTCCGGCGTCCCGACCCGCATGTGCTGGACATTCCCGGCCCAAGCTGCTTTTCCTGTGCCGCGCAACGCATGTGTCGAGAGGGGACCCCAATGACCGAGACCGATCTGAAATCCATACTCAACGATCCCGCCCTGCTGGCCGAAAAGGCCTATATCGGCGGCGAATGGGTGGATGGCGACAACGGCACGTTCGAGGTCTGCAACCCCGCCCGCGGCGACGTGATCGCCAATGTCGCCGATCTCAGCCGCGCGCAGGTCGCGCGCGCCATCGACGCCGCAAAGACCGCGCAAAAGGACTGGGCGCAATGGACCGGCAAGGAACGCGCGACCGTGCTGCGCCGCTTTTTCGATCTGATGATGGAAAACCAGCACGACCTCGGGGTGATCCTGACCGCCGAACAGGGCAAGCCGCTGGCCGAGGCCAAAGGCGAGATCGCCTATGGCGCGTCGTTCATCGAGTTCTTCGGCGAAGAGGCCAAGCGCATCTACGGCGAGACCATCCCCGGCCATCAGCGCGACAAGCGCATCACCGTGATCAGGCAGCCCATCGGGGTCGCCGCCTCGATCACGCCGTGGAACTTTCCCACCGCGATGATCACCCGCAAGGCCGCGCCGGCGCTGGCCGCCGGCTGTGCCTTCATAGGGCGGCCCGCGGCGGAAACGCCGCTTTCGGCCACGGCGATGGGCGTGCTGGCCGCGCGCGCGGGCATCCCCGCCGGCGTGTTCAACATCGTGCCCTCGTCGAGCGCGTCGGAAGTGGGCCGCGAATTCTGCGAGAACCCGGGCGTCGCCAAGCTGACCTTCACCGGCTCGACCGAGGTGGGGCGGATCCTCTTGCGACAGGCTGCCGATCAAGTGATGAAATGCTCGATGGAGCTGGGAGGCAACGCGCCCTTCATCGTCTTCGACGACGCCGATCTGGATGCCGCGGTCGAGGGCGCGATCCTGTGCAAGTTCCGCAATAACGGCCAGACCTGCGTCTGCGCCAACCGCATCTACGTGCAGGCCGGCGTCTACGACGCTTTCGCCGCCAAGCTAAAAGCCGCGGTCGAGAAGCTGCGCGTCGGCGACGGGCTCGAAGAGGGCATCACGCTGGGGCCGCTGATCAACGCCGATGCGCTCGACAAGGTGCGCGCGCACGTGGCCGACGCCACGGCCAAGGGCGGCACGGTGATCCTGGGCGGCGCCGAGGATGCCGAGGGGCTGTTCCTGCCACCAACGATCATCACCGGCGCGACCCGCAACATGGACTTCGCCACCGAGGAAACCTTCGGCCCCCTCGCGCCGCTTTTCAAGTTCGCGGATGTCGACGAGGTGATCGAGCTGGCCAATGACACGATCTTCGGCCTCGCGTCCTATTTCTACGCGCGCGATCTCAGCCGCGTCACGCGAGTCGCCGAGGCGCTCGAATACGGCATCGTCGGCGTCAATACCGGCATCATCTCGACCGAGGTCGCGCCCTTCGGCGGGGTCAAGCAATCCGGACTCGGGCGCGAGGGCAGCCATCATGGCATCGACGAGTTCCTCGAGATGAAATATATCTGTACCAGCATCTGACAGTCTCGACCGTCCGGCGGGACGCGGCTAATGTGGCGGGGACCGCAGCCCCCAAGGAGGACCTCGATGCGCCGCGTCTCTGCCCTTTCCCTCGTGCCGGCTCTGGCCCTGGCCGTCGCCGGGGTCGTCGTGCCGGCCGGCCCCGCGCCGGCACAGGCCGACGACATCCGCCCGGTCACCGGCACGATCGGCTACCAGCAACGCATCGCCCTGCCGCCCGAGGCCGAGGCCATCGTGGTTGTCGAGGGGCGCTTCGGCGCGATGCTGGGCGAGACGATTCTCGACCCCGACGGGCGGCAGGTGCCCCTGCCCTTCGAGATCACCGTGCCTTCGGGCCTCTCGGGCGATCTGAGCGCGGTGATCCGCGTGCTCGGCGATGCGCGCTGGGTGCTCGAAGGGGTCACGTTCGAGGCCGGGCGCAATCCCGTCGATCTCGGCGGCCTGACGCTCGAGCCGGTCACGCCCCTGGCCTTCGCCGCCGAGTATGTCTGCGGCGACATCCCGGTCTCGGTCGGGGTGCTCGACGGTCGGATGGTGCTGCGCGTCGAGGGCCGCGAGATCATGCTGGAACAGGTGCGCGCGGCGTCGGGCGCACGCTACGAGGCGCCGGGCGAGGCCGACACCCTGGTGTGGAACAAGGGCGACACGCTGACCCTGCGGGTCGACGGGCGCGACTTCCCCGAGTGCACAAGGCGGCCAGCCGCCGAAAAGGCCCCCTACCGCGCGCAGGGCAACGAGCCGGGCTGGCATGTCACGCTGACAGCCGACAGCGCCACCGTGGCGGCCGATTACGGCGATATCACCCGCGAGGTCCCGCGCCCCGAGGTGCAGGTGATGCCCGGTGCGTACCAGTTCGAGATGCCGCAGGCCGGCGCCGCCCTGCGTATAGAGGAAAGCATTTGCCACGACGACGCCACTGGCATGCCGCATCCCGACACGGCACGGCTGACCCTCGACGGTCGCAGCCTTCGCGGTTGCGGCGGCGCCCCGGCTGACCTGCTGACAGAGCATCTGTGGCGCATCACCGCCATCGGCGGCGCCGAACTGGTCGAGCCCGAGCGCCTGTCGCTCAACTTCCTGCCCCCCGACCGCGTGGCCGGGAGCAGCGGCTGCAACCGGATCATCGGCAGCTTTAACCTGACCGGCGAAAGCCTGCAATTCGGTACCATGGGCAGCACGATGATGGCCTGCGACGATCCGCTGATGGCACAGGAACGCCGGATGCTCGACGCGCTGGAACAGGTGACACGCTTCGACATCACTCCGGACGGCACGCTGATTCTGATCGGCGGCCCCGACGGCGACGTCCTGCTGGAGGCCCGCCCGCCCGCGCCGGACTAGATTCTCCGTCTTGACCAAACCGTTTTTTTGGCAACCGGTTTCGGTCTTGCTGAACAAGGGGATGCGCCAGTTCGATCGGCTTTTCCGTAAGGGCAGTGAGCGCGACTCTGGCGGGTTTCTTGGCCCGCATCATAATTTCATGTTTCCGTCGCAGGGTCGGGCTATCGCGGGCGGCGACGAGGGCTGGCATGTAGGGCGCGTCGCGCAGAGACTTGCGGGCGCGCCGTGGATTTTCGTGCCCTGAGCAAACGGCTTTGCAACAACCCGGTGGCGCGGATCGTGTTCGCACCGGTCGGGCCCGTGTCACCGAGCGCCGGTTCGCAGAGGCACATGGCGCCCCCGCCGGGACAGACACGATGGACGCGCAGATGCTGGCACGGACAGGCGCGGCGTTCGACCTTGCCAAGCAAGTACCATACTCCAGACACCCGCGCATTCTCAATGCCTTGCACGCTGCACGCACCGGGTTGATCCAGGACCCCGCCAGATTATGAAATCGTGCCCAAATCCAAGGTGTTATACCAACGGCCTTAGCGTTTGACCGCTTTGGCGTATTCTCGGGTGGTAATCGAGCGCACGGTGGCGATGTCGGTGGCGAAGAAGTTCCAAGCGTCGCAGCATCGTGCCACGATCTCCTCGTAGGTTTCGAACACAGAGATGGCGAGGCGGTTGGCGCGGAGGTCGGCCCAGACGTTCTCGACCGGGTTGAGCTCCGGGGCGTATGGCGGGAGCGGCAGCAGGGTGATGTTGTCGGGCACCTTCAGAGCCTTGGCGCCATGCCAGCCGGCACCGTCGAGCACGATAACGGCATGCGCGCCCCTGGCGACCGTGCGGGAGATCTCGGCGAGGTGGGCATTCATCGCAGCGGTGTCGGCGTTGGGCATGACCAGCGCGGCGGTGGCTCCGCGTTCGGGGCAGACGGCGCCGAAGATGCAGGCCAATGCAGGCCCAGGTGTAGCGGGTGTCGCGAGGCGCGCGCGGGCGGCTGCCGCGCGGAGCCCGGATGCGGGTGAGCGTGCCCTGCTGGCCGACCCGGGCTTCATCCTGGAACCACACCTCCAGCGGCTTTTCCTTGGCGTGATCCGGCAGGGCGTCGGTTACGGTCCCGGCGAAGTTTTTTTGAACGCCTCCTGGGCCTCGGGGTCGGATTTCGGGTGCTGCGGACGCACCGACAGCCGGCGAAATCCGAGCGCGGCCAACTGCTTGCCCACCGTGCGCTCGTGCATGGTGACGCCTAAGTGCACCTCGATCCTGCGCTGAAGGTCGACGCGCCGCCAGCGCACCACCCCGTCCACGGCAGGGTCGGGACCCTCGCGCACCATCCGTGCCGGGTCGGCCGTCTGCTCAGCGCTCGGCCGCGGCGCGGGCCCGGCCGAGCGGCGGTCGGACAGCTCCGCCAGCCCGTCGGCGTTGTAGCGGTGGACCCAATCCCGGAGCGTCTGCCGGTCCATCCCGCAGGTCTCGGCCGCGGTCTTGCGGTCCACCCCCTCCAGCACCAGCGCGATGGCCAGCATCCGCCGCGCCGCCTTGGCATCCTTCGCCTTCGCCGCCGCAACCCGAAGCTCACGTGCCGACAAGTCCGTTCGTGTAATCGCAACCGCCATCGAAACCTCCATGCTTCGATGAAAGGGAATCACAGCAGTGAACCGAAGGGAAGCCCGCGAGAGTCACGGACCCGGGCCGTTGGTATTACGGTCCTGAAACGCCAGACCAAGGCGCGGCTTGCGCGCCCGGACCGGCCGATCGCCGAACTGAACGCCGAGATCGCGACGCTCATCGAGGCACGCCAGGTCACTGCGCGAGGGGCAATGCCGAGTGAGAGTGAACTGGCCGTGTTCAGCGAGCATGTGCGCACTTGTCGATGGCCCGTGCCATGGAGGGGCGACGCGACCACCACACAGATGTCGGCGCAAGGCTTTTTCGTCGGCACCTTTGCGAAATAGGCGTTTGCCGATCCGTCGCTTCCGCATCGCAACCTGCCGGGCCGTATCTGGTGGCCAACGTCAAAGCTTGGCCGCGAAAAATACGCGCTCGTCCATTGTCGTGGGACCGTGTATGGGTGGCTCCCGCGGGGCATTGGCGTTTGGGGCGACGCTGGCATGATTTGGGTTGCGGCCATGTATGCGGCGTCTGGATTGCAGCACGATGGCTGCGGGCCCTGATGAACCGAAGGTCCGCGACGCGAAACTCCCGATCGATGGCACGCGCCTGGTTGCGCTCCGGTCCGAACAGGGTGGCCTTGGCGATATGTCCGTCATTACCATTCTCGTCACGCCGAAGGCGTGCCACTCAGGACAGGGCGCGCCTTTGGCGCGACGCACTTGCCTTCTTGTAAGGGCTGAGCGCCCTTTTTCTGTCAGGCGGCGGTTGCCGCCC